>NZ_JALJRM010000030.1:0-59928 GCF_024519685.1 Paenibacillus sp. Pae15
GTTGCCTACGTGTTACTCACCCGTCCGCCGCTCCAGGGGGGTTCCCGTAAGGGAGCACCCCTAGCGCTCGACTTGCATGTATTAGGCACGCCGCCAGCGTTCGTCCTGAGCCAGGATCAAACTCTCCATCAAAGAAAAGCTGATTAGCTCATTATCTACTACTGGCGAGAATCTTTCGATTCTCTATCTTTACACTCACTCGTTGTTCAGTTTTCAAAGGGCAATTTTATGCGCCGTTTTTCGACTCTGTTTTTTCAACCTCGTCGAAAGCGACTTGATTAATATATCATATTCGCCTAGCTGAATGCAAGCATTATTTTTTCGCTGCATCCATTTCGCGGTTGTCTCTATCATCTTCAACAACACGCGCCATAGAAGCTGCAAGAGATAATATAACAAATTGTTCAAACCGATGCAACTGGTAGATTTGCCCGCATAAAAATACCTCCGCAGTACACTGCGGAGGTAACCTCTGAGTTCCTTTTATTCGCCTTGACGCTCCCGCATCAGCGGGAACAGCAGTACGTCGCGGATGGATGGCGCATCGGTCAGCAGCATGACCAATCGGTCGATGCCGATACCTAACCCGCCTGTAGGCGGCATACCGTATTCCAGCGCACGAATAAAATCCTCGTCCATCTCGTGCGCTTCGTCATTACCTTGCTCCCGTTCCGCCAGCTGGGCTTCAAAGCGCTCGCGCTGATCGATCGGATCGTTGAGCTCGGTGAATGCGTTGGCGTGCTCACGGGCAACAATAAACAGCTCGAAACGGTCAGTAAACCGCGGATCCTGATCATTCTTTTTCGCCAGCGGAGAAATCGCCACAGGATGGCCCGTAACAAATGTAGGCTGGATTAAGGTCTGTTCTACGAATGTCTCGAAGAACTGATTTACGATATGGCCGTAGGTCATCATTGGCTCTACCGGCACCTTATGCTCCTTTGCGAGCCTATGGGCTTCCTCATCACTTATATCGGCGCTGAAATCAACGCCTACGACTTCTTTAATCGCCTCTACCATAGAGACTCGTCTCCAAGGAGGAGATAAATCAATTTCCTGGCCTTGGTACGTGATCTTGGTTGTGCCCAATACTTCCTGAGCGATATGCGCAATCATTTCCTCGGTCAGCTTCATGATGTCTTTATAATCCGCATAAGCCTCATACAGCTCGATCATCGTAAATTCCGGGTTGTGCCTTGTAGAAATCCCTTCGTTACGATATACGCGTCCGATTTCATACACCTTCTCCATGCCGCCTACAATCAGCCGCTTCAAATGAAGCTCAATCGCAATTCGCATGTAAAGCTGCATGTCCAGCGCATTATGGTGCGTAATGAAAGGGCGCGCGGCCGCACCGCCGGCAATGGCGTGCAATGTCGGCGTTTCCACTTCCAAATAGCCGCGTGAATCCAAATAACGGCGCATCGATTGAATGATTTTGGACCGTGTAATAAAGGTTTGCTGAACGTCCTGATTCATAATCAGATCGACGTAACGCTGGCGGTAACGGAGCTCGACATCCTTCAAACCGTGGTATTTTTCCGGGAGGGGCAGGAGCGACTTGGAGAGTATCTCCACCGATTTGGCTTTAACAGACAGTTCTCCGGTCTTGGTCTTAAATACCGTCCCCCGGATCCCGATCAAATCACCGATATCCAGCAGATTGTAGGCACGATATTTCGTTTCGCCTACCGCATCGGCACGGACATAAATTTGAATTTTACCCGTAATGTCCTGAAGATGCGCAAAGCCCGCTTTGCCCATTTCCCGCTTCTGCATGATCCGTCCGGCAATGCTCACTTCGGCGGACAGCGCTTCAAGCTCTTCTTGCGTCTTGTCCTCATAAGCTTTGAAGATGTCACCCGCATGATGAGTTCTTTCGAATTTTTGACCAAATGGGTCGATTCCCATGCCGCGCAGCTCGTCCAATTTATTACGGCGGATTTTCAGCAGCTCGTTCAATTCCAATTCCACAGTCATGTTTCCAGCTCCTTGATTCTTGAAATAAACGGAAATACTCATTCGATAGGAAAAAAAGCCTCCCAAGGAAGCTTTTCTATCCCAAATTACTTCTTAATGTCTACGATTTCATATTGGATGACGCCAGCAGGTACGTTTACGTCAACGATAGCCCCTTTGCGTTTGCCAAGAATGGCTTTGCCCACAGGGCTTTCATTGGATATTTTATTCTGGAAGGGATCGGATTCCGCCGTACCTACAATGGAATATTCCACAATGTCTCCGAATTCGAGGTCCTTCAGAATGACGATGGACCCGACGTTCACCGCATCGGTATCGACTTCATCATTGTTAATGATTCGCGCGTTGCGCAGCATTTTCTCCAAAGTAATGATCCGGCCTTCTACAAACGCCTGTTCATTCTTGGCATCCTCGTATTCGGAGTTCTCGCTGATATCCCCATAACCGATTGCTATTTTAATCCGTTCTGCCACCTCGCGGCGCTTAACGGATTTTAGATGCTCCAGTTCTTCTTCGAGCTTCTTCAAACCTTCCTGCGTGAGAATGACTTCCTTTTCGGCCATTGTTATTTATCTCCCGTCGTGTGAAAGATTTTCATATTTCGAGCTCCATCGAGTATGAATTCACTTATAATTACTAAATGAACGCAGCTGCTACTCACGTCCTTGGCCTGCCGCCATTTACTATTGACTGATTATATTTCAACCCCAATCAAATGTCAATGTAAACCAAGCATCCCGTTATCGTCCATTTTCACTTTTGTTTAGTGGGTAATTGCCGTCCGATCCTCAAGT
Source organism: Paenibacillus sp. Pae15 (assembly GCF_024519685.1). Classification (NCBI taxonomy): domain Bacteria; kingdom Bacillati; phylum Bacillota; class Bacilli; order Caryophanales; family Paenibacillaceae; genus Paenibacillus; species Paenibacillus sp. Pae15. The sequence continues at coordinate 2,775 of NZ_JALJRM010000030.1, forward strand.
GATTCAGCATAATCCTCCAAAAGCCGGACCATCTCATCCCGCTTCGTCTGCTCCATAATGGCATCTTTGATTCGTGCTCCGCCATGAAGTCCTTTTAGGTACCATGCCAAATGTTTACGCATTTCTTTGACCGCCACCGCTTCGCCCTTTAAAGCAATCAAACGATCCAAATGCAGGACGGCAATGCGGATTTTTTCCTGCGGGCTAGGTTCATCAGGAAGCTCCCCGCGGGTAAGATACTGGATGGTGCGGTACAGCATCCATGGGTTGCCCAAAGCCGCCCGTCCGATCATCACGCCGTCCACACCGGTATGATCCAGCATTCGCTTGGCATCCTCCGGGGTAAAAATATCTCCGTTGCCGATGACTGGAATCGATACGGCCTCTTTCACCTCTTTAATGATATCCCAGTTGGCGTGACCCGTATACATTTGCACCCGGGTTCTCCCGTGTACGGACACCGCAGCACCCCCGCCGTTCTCCACGGCCTTGGCATTCTGTACGGCATAGATATGATCGTCATCCCAACCAATCCGCATTTTTACCGTGAGCGGTTTACTTACCGCCTTCGATACGGTAGAAACCATTTGCTCGATTTTACCGGGATCCAGCAACCATCGCGCCCCCGCGTCACATTTTGTGATTTTGGGGACAGGACAGCCCATGTTGATATCTATAATATCGGCGTTTGTGTTCTGATCGACAAATTTTGCCGCCTCCAGCAGCGTTTCCGTATCTCCACCAAAAATTTGCAAACTGAGCGGTTTTTCGCGCTCATCGACGTACAGCATTTCCATGGTGCGGTGATTGCCGTGCAGAATCGCCTTATCGCTCACCATTTCGGCACATACAAGGCCGGTACCGAACTCTTTGGCGATCAAGCGAAAGGCCGGATTACACACCCCTGCCATAGGGGCCAATACCACGTTGTTCGGTGCAGTAACATTACCTATGGTTAGCATGAGTCTGTCTCCTTTCCAATTGGATTAAGAATAATATGTTTTTAGCCCGTCGGGGAAGACAACTCTTCCGGATCGATACCGAGCGCTTCGGATATTTTGCGAATCATTTTGGGATCGGCTTTGCGGGTTCCACGCTCGATCGAACCGAGTACGGCAATTGATACTTCGAGCTTCTGCGCCAATTCGTTCTGCGTATACCCCTTTAATTTACGAAAAGCGCGGATGCGCTGAGCTAATGCATTTTTTTCCACAATCTGACGCCTTCCTTTCCTTCCATCCGATCAAGCCGCCTGGTCCATTGTTCCGCCCGTACCGGGTCCCGAAGCGACATCACTTCAACGAGCGGCACAAGCACAAAGGCACGTTCCATCATGCGCGGATGCGGCAAAATTAAATCGGGACAGTCTTGAGAACGATCTCCGAACAGCAGCAAATCCAAATCGATCGTTCGGGGCCCCCATCGGATATCCCGCTTGCGGTGCAGCTGCAGCTCGATGTCCAACATGCGTTCAAACAACGGTTGGGGCTCCAGCGTCGTGCTAATCTCCACTACCTGATTTAAAAAAAGGGCCTGGTCCACATACCCGACCGGATCGGTCTCATATAATCCCGATTCACCGGTTACTTGTACTCCTGGGGTGTCCTGCAAGAGCCGCACGGCTTCCCGCAAAAACCTCTCTCTGTCTCCCATGTTGGAGCCCAAACCGATGTAGGCGTATACGGAAGACCCACATGTGCCTGTGTTGTGTGAATTCATTGAATAGGAGCCCGCTTTCTGTGAATTTCAACCGTTACACCGTCAAAAACAATGGCAAAAGGCGGGTGGGGCTTCACCACGCGAACGGTAATTTCATTTATACTAGTATAAGTTTGCAAAAGTTCAGATGCAATATCTTCGGCTAAAGCCTCAATCAGCTTGAATGTCTTCTGCTCGACAATTTGTTTGATGAATTCGTATATTTCAGCATAGTTCACCGTATCTTCAAGCTGATCGGAACGACCGGCCTTATCGAGCGGAAAGTAAAGCTCCGTATCTACATAGAAGCGTTGGCCCAGCTTGTTTTCTTCGGGAAAAACGCCGTGGTGCCCGAAAAAGGACATTCCTTTTAATATCAATCTGTCCTTCATTACCTCTTGCCTCCTCTTATCCGGAGAAGTTCTTTGTTTCTTAACGCTGGCGCAGGATCGCGTCGGTCATCAACGCTACCCGTTTCATGGCCTGTACATCGTGAACCCGCATGATGCGGCATCCCTGGGCAATGCCCAGCGCAACCGTTGCCGCCGTACCTTCGACCACATCCCCCGGAGGAAGATTCAGCGTATGGCGGATCATGCTTTTGCGGGATGTGCCGAGCAGTACCGGATAGCCCAAAGCTACGATCCGGTCCAAATAGTTCATCAGCTGCAAATTTTGTTCATATGATTTGGCAAAACCGATACCCGGATCAAGAATAATTTGATCCTCGCGGATTCCTGCGGCTTGTGCCCTCTCAACCGTTAGACGCAAGTCATCTATGACATCTTGGATAAAGTTAGCATATACCGCTTCGGTGCGATTATGCATTAGAATGATCGGACATCCGTATTCAACGGCAACTTCAGCCATCGCGGCATCCTTTTGCAAACCCCAAATATCGTTGATGATGTTAGCCCCCGCTTCCAAAGCCCGTCTGGCTGTTTCCGCCTTGTACGTATCGATGGAAATCGGTGCGGTAATGCCCGCTTGCCTGATCGCTTTAATCACCGGGATCACCCGGCGCAGCTCCTCTTCCAGAGGTACGGGATCAAACCCGGGCCGCGTGGACTCACCGCCGATATCGAGGATGTCTGCACCTTCCTGAAGCATGTGCTCTGCGCGGGCCACCGCTGCGGACGGATCGATGTAGCGCCCGCCGTCCGAGAATGAATCCGGGGTGACGTTCAATATTCCCATAATCCATGTGCGGTCATTCTGATCACGATCGTTTTTAAACACGGTCATTCCTCCTTGCCGCCGCTTTCCTGTAGACTTGAAGCAGCTGCTGTGTTATCGGCCCGGCTGTTCCCAGGCCCACACGATGAGCCGCGCCGGTTTCGTCGAACAATGTCGTGACAGGAACAAGCTCTTGTACGGAATTGGTCACGAACACCTCATCGGCTTCAAGCAGATCAGCCCAATCGTACAGGCCTTCCGATACGTCTATTCCTTCACGTTGGGCTGCAGCCATGACAAATCGCCTGGTAATCCCCGGCAGCAGTCCGGTTTCCACCGCAGGTGTATACAGCCCCCCATGCCGTACGAAAAATATATTGCTCACGATGCCCTCGCACAGGCGGCCTCGCGTGTCCAGAAATAATCCCTCCGCCCCGGCCGCCCAAGGATATCGTTTCATTTCTTTTTTGGCCAACACGTTATTCATATAATGCAGCGATTTTAGCCTGACCACACCTTCCGGCGTATTGCGCCGCAGCCGGAGCAGCTGCAGCGCTTTCCCCTCATGATAAACAGCCGGATCCATAGGAGGCAGAGGCTTTACATAAAGTACTTCTTCCGGCTTTTCGTAGGTCCCTGAGGGCAAGCCGAGCGCTCCCATCCCGGCCGTTACCGTCAAACGAAAATAAGCATCGGGAAGCTGATTCACTTCCAGAAGTCTGGAAATCCTTCGGCTCCACGCTTCCAAATCCGGTTCATAGTCTATATCAAGCTCCCTGCAGCCTGAAGCCAGACGCTCCAAGTGCCATTCCAGTAAAAAGGGATGGCCTCCGTATGTTCGAAACGTCTCGAACAAACCCAGGCCGTAAAGAAAGCCGTGGTCGTATACGGAGACCACAGCCTGGCTTTCTTCTATGCATTCGCCGTTTACATCGATAATCACGCCTGGCCCACTGCCGTTTCTTTCAAAAAGTTCCGAAGCATTTGGTGCCCGTGGTCTGTAATAATCGATTCCGGATGAAATTGCACCCCTTCAATCGGGTATTCTTTATGGCGGAGCCCCATAATCTCGCCTTCCGCCGTGTGTGCACTGATTTCCAGGCAGTCCGGCAGTGTTTCCTTCTTGACGATCAGCGAATGATAACGCGTCGCGGTAAAAGGAGAGGGAAGGCCCTTGAATACCCCTTTGCCGTCATGGTAGATGGCCGACGTTTTACCGTGCATCAGCCGCTGTGCACGAATCACATCTCCGCCGAACACTTGTCCGATCGATTGATGGCCGAGGCAGACGCCGAGTATCGGAATTTTCCCTTTGAAATGCTCGATCAGACTAAGACTGATCCCCGCTTCATTCGGTGTGCAGGGTCCCGGGGAAATGAGAATATGGTCCGGCTTCAGCGCCTCTATACCTGCAAGATCGATCTCGTCGTTGCGGCGCACCTCTACCTTTTCTCCCAGCTCGCCTAAGTATTGAACCAGATTGTACGTAAACGAATCATAATTATCGATAACTAATATCATGGTTTCGCCCTCCCTTGGTTTATTGGTTTCCGTTCGCTGTATTGAATCGCCTTCCACATGGCTTTCGCTTTATTGATGGATTCCGTGTACTCTTTTTCCGGGACGGAGTCGATCACAATCCCTGCTCCGGCCTGTACGTAGCCGATGCCTCCGGCAGCAACCAACGTTCGGATGACGATATTAAATTCCATATCCCCGTTGTAGTCAATCCAGCCGATCGAACCGGTATAGGGCCCTCTCCTCACAGGTTCAAGCTCTTCTATAATTTCCATCGTCCGGATTTTCGGTGCGCCTGTAATCGTGCCGCCCGGGAAGGTTGCGGCAATAACGTCAAAGGCGTCCCGCCCCTCCGCCAACCGTCCCTCTACTTGAGACACGATGTGCATGACATGAGAGTAATATTCGATGACCATAAAATCTTTAACCCGTACGGTACCGAAAGCGGATATTCGCCCAACGTCGTTGCGCTCCAAGTCGACCAGCATAATATGCTCCGCCCGTTCCTTCTCATTGTGGATCAGCTCATCCGCCAGCCGCCGGTCTTCTTCAGCGGTAGCTCCCCTTGGACGGGTTCCTGCGATGGGACGGGTACGAACTGTTCCCCTGTCCAGCTGTACAAGAAGCTCCGGAGAGCCGGAAACGAGATGAAAATCGCCGAAACGAAGCATGCCCATATAAGGAGAAGGATTCACAAGCCGGAGCCATTCGTAAATCTCCTCCGGCGCCGCTTCCAGCTTCTTATGTTGGCGCACCGACAAATTGACCTGAAAGACGTCTCCCGCACCGATATAATCGCGAATGCGGCGGACGGCACGGATATAATCTTCTTTGGGAAAATCCGCCGTAAGCCCGGGAATGGCCTCAACGTCTACCTGAAGATCGTCCTCTTCCATTGTACGCCTCCGCTCGTCAAGCCTCTCCAGCGCCTCCGGATTTGAATTTAAGGATATAATTCGGTCCCATACGCGTTTCATATGCTCCGCCGCTTGCTCCGCCTCAAGATAGCGGCGGAGAAGCCATTCGGCCTCTCCCCTGTGCTCAGCGGGACAGTAGGTGTTCACCGAGCAGTACAGCATCTGCTCCTCATGATCGATGATCCACAGCTCGTCTACCCGCATAAAGGCGTAATCGGGTATAGGCAAATCGGCTTTGGCACGCGCCGGCAGCCGTTCAATCGTGCGAACAACATCATATCCCCAGAAGCCGAGACAGCCGCCTACCCACTTGGGGGCGCCTTCGACGACAGGCGAGTGAAAGGGCGCCATCCATCGCTTCACGAGCTCCAGCGGAGCACCGTACCATCGCGATTCGCTGCCATCCTCCCCGATCACCGTCGCGGCTCCCTCCGTTCCACGGATGGAAGAAGCCGGCTTTAGGCCGAAAAAGCTGTAACGGCCCCCTTTGCCGCTCTCCAGCACAAAGGATTCCGGCCCCGCCTGTTCCCAGGCCTCCGCCCAAGACAAGGGCCGCGTTTCATCCAAAGGAAAGCTCCTGATATAAGGAAGCACGGAGTGGCTGCGTGCCCATTGCTGCCACTGCTCATATGAAGTCAAAATCATTGCCATCCGGCCCCCTTTCCATCGTCTCAATAAGATATTGGGATTAGTATACTTGAAAAGCCAAATAAAAAAAAGCCCGCTCAGCCAAGCCGAGCAGGCGTATGATGCCCTTTTAGTCTTCGAATTGATACAGCGGTGTAGACAGATAGCGCTCACCGTTACTTGGAATAACCGCTACGACACGCTTGCCCGCGCCAAGCTCCTTCGCCACTTTCAGTGCGGCGAAAATCGCTGCCCCGGAGGAGATACCACCCAGAATGCCTTCTTCTTTGGCCACACGGCGGGACGTTTCGAACGCTTCTTCGTTCTCAACCGTAATCACTCCGTCGTACACTTCCGTATTCAGGATATCAGGCACGAATCCGGCCCCGATACCTTGAATCTTGTGCGGACCCGGCTTGCCTCCGGACAATACAGGAGATGCCGCAGGCTCAACGGCATAAATCTTAATGTTCGGGAAGTTTTCCTTCAGAACGCTGCCGGCGCCTGTAATCGTTCCTCCCGTTCCGATCCCTGCGATAAAGGCATCCAGCTTACCGTCGTGGGATTTGATCGCTTCCACGATTTCCGGACCCGTTGTTTCGCGGTGGATTTTGACGTTCGCTTGATTCTTAAATTGCTGTGGCATAAAGTAGCCAGGGTTCTCGGCAACAATCTCTTCCGCGCGCTTAATCGCACCCTTCATGCCTTCTGCTCCAGGTGTCAGTACCAGTTGAGCGCCGTAAGCCCGGAGCAGGTTGCGTCTTTCAATAGACATGGTTTCAGGCATAACCAGAATCGCTTTGTACCCTTTGGCCGCAGCGACCATCGCCAAACCGATACCCGTGTTGCCGCTGGTCGGCTCCACAATGGTATCCCCCGGCTTAATGAGCCCCTCTTGCTCTGCTACATTGATCATGCTAATGGCAATCCGGTCCTTTACACTTGCACCCGGGTTTTGGAATTCGAGCTTAACGTAAATTTCCGCGCTTCCTTCCGGTACGACGCGGTTCAATTTCACAAGCGGCGTATCCCCGATTAATTCAGTTACATTTTGTACTAGTTTGGCCATTCCGTTCTCCTCCTCAAGTTCGCATCAAATATCCGAGTATTTTGCTAGGTATTATGTCTTTATCTTATCAACCCTTAAGGAGGTTGTCAATACACATTTTTTGAGGATTCGATCTTTTAAAATGACTCGCGAATCGTCACATTCCACTTCTTCCGTAGGTTCTCCAGCGTTTCCTTTAAAGGCGGAGCTTCGCGTAAAGCAAGCTCCTTGCGCACTTGTTCGCGCAGGACTTCCGGGCTGCCCTTTGACTGCTCCTTCCGATCCGCCACACGAACAATCACATACCGCCCATCGGCCTCCACCGGTTTGCTGACTTCTCCCGGTTTTAGCGAAATGGCCGCTTTCATTACAGCCGGATGGATGAACGGATCGTCATCATCGAGCCACCCTAAATCTCCTCCGCTATCCCGCGTGGCATCGTCAAGCGAACGCTCCCTGGCCACTTGGGCAAAGCTCTGGCCCTTGGCCAAGTCGTCCAGCGCTCTTTGCGCCTGTTCCCGATTCGCGGATACAATATGCTGCAGCTTAAGCTGTACACGCGGCTTAAACTCTTCTTGATGAGCAAGCATGTAAGCTTCTACTTCTTGATCCGTAATGACGATGCCTTGAATCGTAATTTTGTCGCCCAGCAATTTATTGTATACATCCTTCTTTAAAGCCTCGGGGGTAAATCCCAACTGCTCTTTCATCAATTCGTAAAACTGGCTTTCACTGTCATAGCCTTGCTGCATTCGTTCCAGTTCCTGCTGAATCTCGCTTTCGCTCACCACAATCCCCTGCGTCTCAGCTTCGGCACGTATAACTTCCTGATCTATCATTTGGTTCAGCTGCTGATTTCCATACTTTTGGATCAGCTGCTCCTCTACTTCTCCGATGGTGATGTTCTTGGTTCCGACTGTGGCGACAATGCGTGTCTCTCCGCCATTCTGAGATTGGTCCGGATGTTTGTCTGAATCGGGTGGTTGTAAGGTTTGGGCCATCAGTACGGAGGAGAGGATAACAACAGCGGTCAGCAAAACAACGATCAATCCCCATAACACCTTAACGTTTCGCATATCCTATCCCCTCGTATTGTCGCTCTCTATATAGTCGGACAGAGCGCCTCCGCCCGATCGTTCTCCTGGCTTACAAGGCCTGAATCAGGACTTTCAAATCATCTTCGCCGAAATGATACTTTTCATTGCAAAAATGGCACACCACTTCCGCCTGCCCATCCTCTTCCAGCATTTGCTCTATCTCATAGCGCCCCATACTGATCAGGGTCTGCTTTACACGTTCACGCGAGCATTTGCACTGGAATCGGACATCATCTCTGCGTTCAAGCACTTTGGCCCCGGGAAGCAAGGTTTCCAGAATGGATTCCAATGAATCTCCCCGGTCCAGCAGCTTAGTAATGGGGGGAAGAGTGCCAAGCTCTTTCTCGATTTGATCGATTTCCTCGTCTTTAAGCCCTGGAAGCAGTTGGATGATGAAGCCGCCTGCCGTTTTTACGGTATAGTCGACATCCACAAGCACCCCTAAAGCGACAGCCGACGGGGTCTGTTCCGATTTAACAAAATAATAGGTGAAATCTTCAGCCAATTCCCCGGAAACAATCGGTACGCTTCCGCGGTAAGGCTCTTTCAAGCCAAGATCTTTGGTTATATACAAAAAACCATCGGTACCGACGGCCCCGGCCACATCAAGCTTGCCGATGGAATTCAGCGGCAAATCAACACCCGGATTGTCTACATACCCGCGCACTTCACCTTTGGCATTCGCATCCGCGACGATCTGGCCGATGGGGCCGCCGCCTTTCACTTGCACCGTCAGCTTTTCTTCACCCTTCAGCATCACACCCATCATGAGAGCTGCCGTTGCCGTGCGCCCCAATGCCGCTGTAGCGGTAGGCGTTGTAAGATGCCTCCGCCGGAGCTCTTCTACAATCCCGGTCGTTTTCACGGCAAACGCCCGTACTTTTCCTTCATACGCCGTTGCCCTGATCAAATAATCCTGCATAATGCCGCTCCTTCTCTATCTACCAAATATGGCTTTGTTACACATAAAAATTTACCCGACATTCCGTTCATAAATGATTTGCAGCCCCTGCAGTGTAAGCAAAGGGTCCACCAGCTCAATGGTACGGGATTCGCTTGAAATTAACTCCGCCAAGCCGCCGGTCGCAATAACCTTCGGCTCTGAACCGAATTCCTGCCTGATCCGGTCCACGATGCCATCCACCTGACCTGCAAAGCCGTAAATAATGCCCGCCTGCATGGAAGCAACGGTGTTTCTTCCTACCACGCTTTTGGGTTTGGTCAGCTCAATCCGGGGCAACTTGGCCGCTCGCTGATACAGGGCTTCGGTCGAAATTCCAATCCCTGGCGCAACGGCGCCTCCGACATATTGTCCGCCTTCATCAATATAATCAAACGTGGTGGCCGTTCCAAAATCGACCACAATACAGGGGGAACCATACAGCTCGATGGCTGCCACGGCATTCACAATCCGGTCCGCTCCCACCTCTTTTGGATTCTCATAGCGGATATTCAGACCGGTCTTGATCCCCGGCCCTACGACCAGAGGCGTTTTCTTTAAATATTTTAAACATAATTGCTCCAGCACAAACATAAGCGGCGGTACGACCGAAGAAATGATAATCCCTTCTACCTGCTCCAGGCGAATATCCGCATGGCGGAACAGATTCACCATCATCATTCCGTATTCGTCCGTGGTGGCCGACCGATTCGTGCTGAGCCGCCAGTGATGCAGCAGCTGCCTGCCCTCGTAAATACCGACTACGATATTCGTGTTGCCCACGTCCACCACCAGAATCATGCACGATCCTCCTTCTTCCCCTTCTGTTCATTCAAATCCAGGCTGATATCCAGTGACTGGACAGAGTAAGTCAGCCTGCCCACGGAAATCACATCGACGCCGGTCTCAGCGATCTCACGCACATTGTCCAACGATACATTTCCTGACGCTTCTACAATGATATGCGGAGCCCGTTGTTTAATGAACAGCACCGCTTCCCTCATTTGTTCCGGCCCCATATTATCCAACATGATGATATCCGGCTCCGCGCCTAACGCTTCGTTCAGCTGCACGAAATTCTCCACTTCGACTTCAATCTTCATCGTGTGGGGAATGCGGGCCCGGGCGGATTGAATCGCCTTCGCGATGCCTCCGGCACCCTTGATATGATTGTCCTTGATCATCACCGCGTCGTATAAACCGAACCGGTGGTTATGCCCTCCGCCGACGCGAACCGCATATTTCTCCAGCATGCGGTGGCCCGGAGTCGTTTTGCGCGTATCGACCAGCCGCGAGGGACGCCCTTCCAGCCGTTCGACAAACTGGTTTGTTCGGGTGGCAATACCCGACATGCGCTGCAACAAATTGAGCGCTAGCCGTTCCCCCAGCAGAATGCTGCGGGTACTTCCGCTAACCTCCGCAATGACGGTTCCTTTGGAGACGGCGTCCCCATCGCTCGCTTTAGCCTCAAACCGAAGCTGAGGATCAACCAGAGCAAAAACCGCCTTCGCGACGGGAAGGCCTGCCACAATACCGTTATCCTTCACATGAATGATCCCTTTGGACATTGAATCGGAAGGGATGGTGGTCATCGTCGTGACATCGCCCATGCCGATGTCTTCTTCCAGCCATCGCTTAAGACTTTCATTCAGAACGGTTTGATTCAACTCAAACATCATCGCTTCTCCCTTCCTTGATTCCGTTCACGCGGTTGAACACGGTATGCTTGCGCCATACCAGGTCGTCCCTTTCAGGGAAATCTTCTCTGTAGTGTCCCCCGCGGCTTTCCTCCCTAATCAATGCAGCCTGGGTTGTGAGCAGCCCGCATATGAGGAGATTGGCAAACTCGTACTCCTCCCGCTTGGACAGGCAGCTGTCCAAAAAGGACAGGTGACGCTTAAGCTCTTCGTAACCCTTAGCCAATCCTTTCGCATGCCGCTTTAGACCTGCATAGCGAAGCATCAGCTTCTGAAGCTTCAGCTTCTTCTCCACCACCGGCTGAATCGCGTTATCTTTTAAGGGCCGCTGCTCCCGGACGGGCGGTACCGTTTCTAAAGGAGACAGCTGATCAATCCGTTCTACGATCCGCCGCCCGAAAACAATCGCCTCGGACAAGGAGTTGCTGGCAAGCCGATTGCCACCGTGAACACCGGTTGAGGATACCTCCCCGCATGCGAACAACCGCTTCACGGTGGTTTCTCCGTATAAGTCCGTCGCTACTCCGCCCATCATGTAATGGGCCGCCGGCGCAACCGGAATCCAGTCCGATGACAAGTCCAACCCGTAATTCAGACAGAAATCATAGATGGTCGGAAAACGGTTCTTCACGGTTTCATGTGATTCGTGGGTAAAGTCGATGTAAACGAATGTGGACTTCGTCTCCTCCATCTCACTGACAATGGCACGTGCGACAATGTCCCGCGGAGCCAGCTCCAATTGGGGATGGTACCGCTCCATAAAACGCTCTCCTTTGATGTTGCGAAGTACCGCGCCTTCTCCCCTTACGGCCTCCGAGATCAAAAACCTCGGCGCCCCCGGGTAGCATAATGCCGTCGGATGGAATTGTATAAATTCTACGTCGCGTATGTCCGCTCCTGCACGATAAGCGATGGCAATGCCATCGCCTGTGGCAATCTCGGGGTTCGTCGTGTAACGAAACAGCTGTCCGGCCCCGCCGGTGCAAAGAATCGTCGCATTGGCGCCTACGAACACCTTTTGTCCGTCCGGCCTTTGCACCAACGCACCGTAACACGTTCCGTCATCGGTGATCAAATCGATAACAAAATGATCATCCCAGATCTCAATGTTCTTCTCCTGCTTCGTTTTCTCCGAAAGGGCTCGTACGATCTCAGCGCCGGTTGCGTCGCCCTGAGCGTGCAGAATACGCCGTTGGCTGTGCGCCCCTTCCTTAGTTAAGGCAAAACGGCCGTCCTCCATATCGAACTCGGTACCCATACGGATCAAATCCGTAACGCCTGCAGGACCTTCATGAACCAGCACGTCCACCGCGGCCGAAGAACACAGCCCCGCTCCGGCAATGAGCGTATCCTGCCGGTGATAGGCAGGAGAATCCTCATCCGATATAACCGCCGCGATTCCCCCTTGAGCATACCGGGTATTGCTGTCCAGCAGCGATTTTTTCGTCACCATCAATACCTTATGCTTTTCCGATGCTTTCAGAGCGGTAAAAAGACCGGCGATTCCTGCGCCGATCACGATGACATCCGTATAAACATGAGGAAGCTTCTCCAAATCAAAATTAACCAAGTACCGCGGTATCATTGATTCCCAACCCCACCCGTCCAAGAAGAGAAGTAGCGCATGCTACTTGACCTGCAACATGCGCTCCAAGGATGCTCTGGCCTGATCGGCCACGTGTTGTGGCACATAAATTTGGGGGCTGTTCGTCTCCAAACATTTGACCACCTTTTTCAAATTGTTGACTTTCATATTAGGACAAACCAAATACTTCGTGGCAAAATGGAATTTCTTGTTCGGACTGTCCATTCGCAGCTGGTAACCGGTTCCATCCTCTGTGCCGACGATAAATTCCTGGCAGTCGGATTCTTTGCAGTATTTAATGATCGCCGTTGTGCTGCCGACAAAATCGCCAAGCTTTACGACCTCCGGACGGCATTCCGGATGAACCACAAATTGAGCATTCGGATACTGCGCTTTCATTTCCTCTACATCTTTGACGGTCAACATGTCATGTGTGTTGCAATATCCTTCCCAAATAATCATTTTTTTGTCCGTAAATTTGGAAACGTAATCCCCCAGATTTTTATCCGGAACCCAGATGATTTCATCGGAATCGACCGAATTGATCACCTTGATCGCATTCGCCGACGTACAGCAAATATCCGTCTCCGCTTTAACCTCGGCCGATGTGTTGATATACGCAACGACCTTGGCATTCGGATGCTTTTTCTTCAACTCCCGAAGGCCATCCACATTGACCATGTCCGCCATCGGACAGCCGGCCCTTTCATCGGGAATGAGCACTGTTTTGTTCGGAGCCAGAATCTTTGCGCTCTCTCCCATAAAATGCACGCCGCAAAATACAATAACGTCGGCATCGGTAGATGCGGCCTTCTGCGCCAATAAGAAAGAATCGCCCCGAAAATCAGCCACTTCCTGGATTTCATCCCGTTGATAATAATGAGCAAGAATAATGGCATTACGCTCTTTTTTCAACTGGGCGATTCGTTCCTTCAGCTCTTGCTGCTGCTCCTTTTTTCGCTCCAATGCTAATGCTTCCATGAGGTACCATCCTTTTCTCAGCCCCTGCAGCCGGTATGAAAAATTCATTCATTGACTAGAGCAGTCTGGTGAAAATGTTCACAAAGCTTATAAAGATTTACACCTAATTTACACAACTGATAAAGCTATGTCAATGTTTAAATCACCTGAAAAACCCGGAAAAAATCCACAATTCCGGAACCCCTGTTCATCCGTACCCGGTCATAAGTCCAGTTTCGCAAAAAGCCGTCATGGACCCCTGTGAAATACAAAAACCGGTGCTGTTTCCAGCACCGGTTTAGCGTATGGTTATTTATCTTTATCTGGGTCTTTGGAATATATTTTATCCAAATCCGATTGACTTTCTTTGCTTTCCTGCGAGGGCTGACTTTGGATGTTCACTTTCACTTCCTCGGATTTGGCTTCAGAGGAACCGTCTTTCTCCAAAGGCGGCAGCGAACCTTTTTCGATCAGCTCTTTAATTTGATCCTTCTCAAGGGTTTCCCTCTCGATCAAGGTTTCCGCTACAAGACGAACCTGGTCTTTATATTGGGTAAGAATTTCTTTGGCCCGTTCATAGCAAGCGCGGATCATCGCTTGCATCTCCTGGTCAATTTCATAAGCAATCGCATCGCTATAGTTTTGCTCGTGCCCAAAATCGCGGCCCAGGAAGACCTGACCCTGCGATGTGCCGAACTGCATCGGACCAAGCTTGTCGCTCATTCCGAATTCCGTAATCATGCGGCGAATAATGCCGGTAGCTCGTTGGAAGTCGCTATAAGCGCCGGTTCCGATTTCTCCGATGAACAGCTCCTCGGATACCCGGCCTGCCAGAAGTCCGGTGACTTTATCGAGCAGCTCGGACTTCGTCTGCATCATTTTGTCTTCGCCTTCCTTCGGCAGCATCATCACGTAACCGCCTGCGCGGCCGCGCGGAATGATCGTGACCTTATGCACCACATCGGCATTCTCCACATGAAGACCTACAATGGTGTGGCCCGCCTCGTGGTAAGCGACCATTCTCTTCTCCCGCTCGCTGATCAGCCGGCTTTTCTTCTGCGTCCCGACGATGACACGGTCGAAAGCCTCCTCGATCTCAGACATCGAGATATCCTTCCGGTTGCGGCGGGCTGCGATCAGCGCTGCCTCATTAAGCAGATTCTCAAGATCCGCACCGGTAAATCCGGTCGTATAGCGGGACAGTTGATCCAGCTTCACGTCCTTATTCAGCGGTTTGTTGCGGGCGTGTACCTTCAGGACGGCTTCACGGCCTTTCAAATCCGGACGATCTACTGTAATCTGGCGGTCGAAACGACCCGGACGGAGAAGGGCCGGATCGAGAATATCCGGACGGTTTGTCGCAGCGATAATAATAATCCCTTCGTTTGCGCCAAAACCGTCCATCTCAACCAACAGCTGATTGAGCGTCTGCTCGCGTTCGTCATGCCCACCGCCCAAACCGGCTCCGCGCTGGCGACCCACGGCATCGATCTCATCTATAAAAATAATACAAGGGGCGTTCTTTTTTGCATTCTCGAACAAATCGCGCACGCGGGATGCACCGACACCGACGAACATTTCGACGAAATCGGAACCGCTGATGCTAAAGAACGGCACACCGGCTTCACCGGCCACAGCTCTGGCAAGCAGCGTCTTCCCTGTACCCGGAGGCCCGTTCAACAGAACCCCTTTCGGAATGCGGGCACCCACTGCCGCAAATTTGCGGGGATCCTTCAGAAATTCCACCACTTCTACCAATTCTTGCTTCTCTTCATCGGCTCCGGCGACGTCCTCGAAAGTGACGCGTTTTTTCTCTTCATTATAAAGCCTTGCTTTGCTCTTGCCGAAGTTCATCACCTTACCGCCGCCACCTTGGGCTTGATTCAGCAAGAAGAAGAACAGAATGAAGATGATCACGAACGGGATGATGGAGGTGAGGAAACTGATCCAAACATTGTCCCCTTCCATTCTCTCGATGTAAACGTTCCCCGGGGGAATGTCGCTGGATTCAATCAAACGGAAGATTTGTGGGTCATACGGCGCACGGGATTCGAAATTTTTATTATTCGACGATGGCGCATTTTTATATGTCCCCCGAACTAAATACGTTTGAGCATCGTACTTGACGATGATCGATTCGACATTCTTTTCCGTTAAGGTCTGTCGGAGTTGATCGTAGCTGATGATGTCTTGTTGCTCATTCTGAGTGCTGATAAAATGAACGATTCCGACGGTAACCAAAAAAATGAGCAGATAAAAGCCTGTATTGCGAATAATGCGATTCATTCCCTACCTCCTCTCAGGCAAACGGCAACTTTGTATATTGTACCACAGCAAGTCTTGGCTTCTCAAGAAATGCTAATGGGAGTACACTTCCGGCTTCAATATGCCTACATACGGCAGATTCCGGTACTTCTCGCCGTAGTCCAGACCATAGCCCACCACGAACGCATCCGGAATAACATAACCTTTATAGTCTGCATCCAAATCCACCGTTCTACGCGCAGGCTTATCAAATAAAGCGGCGACCGTGATCGATTTCGCATTGCGTCTTTCCAACACATCGATCAGATAGCTTAACGTCAACCCGCTGTCGATAATATCCTCAACAATGATTACGTGACGGCCTTCTACAGAGATGTCGAGATCCTTGATGATTTTGACTACACCCGACGATTTGGTAGAGGCTCCGTAGCTGGACACCGCCATGAAATCGATTTCGAGCGGTATCGTTATCTGTTTTACCAAGTCAGCCATGAAAATGAAAGCACCCTTGAGCACGCAGATGACGAGAGGGTTGCGCCCTTCGAAATCGCGGCTGATCAATTCGCCCATTTCCTTCACTTTGTCTTGAATTTGCTGCTCAGAGTATAGTACTTCTTGGACGTCGTTTTGCAAAAGAGATCCTCCTACTTCTTAAGTAAAATCAATATCAAGCTTCATACATACCACGTGTTTCGTTTCTTTGCCGGCCAACGCATGCCCTGACCGCCGAACTCCGGGCAGCCATAGAATGCGCCCTTTGGCATCCGTTACAATCGGGATCTTCTCCCTCAAGCTCAACGGGAGCTTGCCGTCAATGAACATATCCTTTACCTTTTTCGATCCATTTAGTCCCAGAGGACGCATACGATCTCCGGGACGACGGCTTCGAAAAATGACAGGGAAGGCCAGTTCATCCACATCGAAGCAAGCCGAATACATATCTCTTGTCTGCGGCTTTTCCGTCGTCCCTATAAGCCATCGAAACTCCGCCCGAACCCCCGTCTCGGGGATCAGCAGCTCCGGCTGGTTCTTCTTGATCTCGTAGACATAAGGTAAAGGTGATAACACCATCGTATGTACAGCGATTTGATCATATTCCCTGCTGAGCGTAATGTTTTGTCCGATGACTCGCCTGAAATTCGTCGGCTGCTTACTAAGCGCGGCTATCCGCATCTGCTCGATTTTCAGGAAATCGATGGATTCCGGATCGGAAGCAAGATAACTTAATATTAGTTTAATCAAACGCCTTTGTAAAGCAACATGTACCCCGCTAAACCACTCCGCACTCCAGAACCAGGCATCGTTCTTCCGGCTTACATGAGCCTTGTAGAGCCTGAGCGTTTCCGCCTCCAGGTAATCGTCCTCTCCGGCCATCATTTCAGCCAGTCGGTTTAAAGCGGAAGGAAGCTGGTCATTGTAGCGGGAAAGAAAAGGCAGCACATCCAATCGTATTTGATTGCGAAAATATTTGGTCTGCAGATTGCTGCTGTCTGTGCAGTAAGGTAAGCCCTGCGCGGAACAGTAATGCAGCAGCTCTGATTTGTATATACGCAGTAAGGGACGAATAAGTTCCACATCATTTTTTTCTTTGCGCCTGATAGGGATACCGGCCAAGCCGGATGGCCCTGTTCCCCGCAGCATACGCATCATAACGGTTTCCGCCTGATCGTCCGCATGGTGCGCAAGCGCGATGCGCCGAGCCTGATAGCGTGCAGCCGTATCCAGCAAGAAAGCATAGCGTTTTTCCCTGGCGGCCGCTTGTGTATTCAGCCCTGTTTCTTCTATATAACGCGGCATATCGATATAGGTGGAAGCCAAAGGAAGGCCAAGGCGCTGTGCCAGTTCACTCACGAGCTCCGCTTCCCGATCGGATTCCAACCCCCGAAAGCCATGGTTTACATGGGCTACGACGAGCCTCCATCCGTATCGATCGGACAACGCAAACAAAAGATGAAGCAGCGCTACGGAATCGGGCCCTCCCGATACCGCTACGACAACCCCATCTCCCGGTTCAATCAGCGTTTCGTCTCGTATGTACCGCTCTATCTTAGCGGATAATGATTGTGCCGTCTCCATCCCTATGTCCCTCTCATTTCCCCAATAGCCCGTTTCTTCTTGTTATCCCGCTCTCTTATGTATTGCCCCTATGGCCAAACCAAATACAACGTTGCGCCGAATACAATTAATGAGGCGGCAAAGCACAGCTTAATCCAATCCCCATTTACCGGCTTTTTATGGACGGTTCCATTTCCCAGACTGCGGGCCCGCCAATCGGCCAGCATCTGCTTTGAGCTGTCGTACCGTCCCGTAAGCGCTTTGCGGAGCAAGGGGGCTGCCTGCGCCAATGGGGGACACCCCTGCAAAAGCTCAATCAGCCATTCTACGTTCCGGGTTTGCGGCAGGATGGATGTCACGCTTTGAAACCTCTCCCGGTCGGTCACTTGGAGGAGCAGCACTGCAAAAGAAAATAAATCATATCCTTCATCCGCCGTTCGCGATCCGTTGTTCCAAAACCCCCGGTCATACACTTCCGTAAACTGTTTAACCGACCGGCCTTTGGCCGTCACCCCTCCGAAGTCGATCAGTTCCACTTCTCCGTACCCGGTAATGATCATGTTCTCCGCCTTCAGATCTCCGAAGACAAAGCCGCTTGAGTGAAGCTCCGATAACTTGCGCAGCAAATTCAAGCCAATCAGAGGAATCCAATCGGTTCCATATTGTTTAATAAACTCTGTAAGAGACTTTCCTTTGATATAACGCATCACACAGAAAGGATAATCCATACCCTCCTGTGAAAAATCATCCGCTTCCACGAGCATATCCTGAAAGGAAGTCGATGATTTCGTTAACGCCTTGAGCGCATTCACTTCCGATTGATGATCCGCCGGATCAAAGCCTATTTTGAGCGCGTAAAGCCGCTTGCGCCGGCTCACGAGAAACACCTTTCCGTTCGCCCCCTCGCCAAGCAGCCGCTCGACCCGGTACTGGTTTTTGTTCCACTTGCCCTGAATCCAGGCTCCCACAGGTACTGCGGGTTCAAACAACGTAGTCACGGAGTATCCCTTCCTCGTTTGTTATCACAGTTCCGCTCGTTATAGAGAGGCTCCCGGCTGTATAACCCGCGTTCTCTTTGTTATCATCGGCATTCCGGTTCATAGATTGAACCACTTTCAGCAGTGCGGGACCTGTGGGTGTCGTTCCCTTCATGTTTAATTTATAAAACAACCGGTTCAGATTTGCAAGCTCGTTGGTCCAATCCAAATCCATGACAATCTCTTGGTCCCCCGATACGTTCCCCGGAAAATGGAAAACGGCAATCCGGCTTTGGCCGATTCGGGACTGCAAGCTAAGCTGGAGATCCGCTATGGCTTCTTTTACGGCCTGAAGCTTGGGCTTCATGCTGGCGCTCGCATCGATCAACAGCGCGACCTGCAGGCTCGTCGTCTCCGTTAAATCGTCGATGACCCGGACGACCTCGGAGCGCTGTTCCGGCGGCAGCGCTTCAAGCCTGGAATGTCCCAGGATGCTGCGAAGCTCTTGTCCTACGACCTGCTGAATCGTTTGCGCAACTGTCTTGCGCGTCATCATTTGCACCGTCGGGGACAGCTGTGAAGGCTGAACCATGCGGCTCATCCCGCCACCCGCCTTGGCAATTTCCGCGATTTCCGCCGCAGCCGAATCGTCTGTATCGCCGGCATGCAGCACGCCAACCACATGAACAATAATCCCTTCCGCCTTGGCATGGGCCGCCGCTACAACCGGACTGATTCCAACATTCGAACAACCGTCTGTGATGAGAATAATCTGCTTCATCTTTCTGTCCTCCTTCTACTCTATTACATATCTTTACCAGTAGGGAGGATTCTAAACTTGGTTTCCGACAAAAAGGAACATCCCTGTTCATTGGCACAGCAATCCGCCATACCTAAAGAACGGATGTCCCTTAGAAAATCTATCTATTAACTAACCGTCTTCGGACGTTCGACGCGCTGCATTCCCGGCCAGGAGAAGGTAGCCCATTCCGGTTGGAATTTATCAATCCGTGCCACAACCACCGTCATATCATCATAGATATCTCCGTGATGGTACCTTACCACACGCTCGAGCAAAACATCCGCAAATTCCTGCGGGCTGTCCGCCTCGATTTCCGAGATCATTCGCTTCATCCACATTTCTTTGTTGACGGCGTGGCCGGGCGCATCGTAAATGCCGTCGGTCACCATAATCAAAATATCCCCATGCTTCAAAGACACGCTCACGAGATCGATGTCCATGTCCTGCACAATGCCTACAGGCAAATTGTTCGCCGTAACGGCAATCACATCATTCCCCCGTTTGATGAAACTTGGCGTGGAGCCAATCTTCATAAATGTCGTATTCGCGCTGTACTGATCGATCAAGGCCACATCCACTGTCGCAAATACCTCATCCGACGAGCGCAGCATCAGAATGGAATTGAGTGATTTGATCGCCAGCTTCTCGTCCATGCCGGATTGCAGCAACTGCTGCAAAATCGAGAGCGCCGTGCTGCTCTCCGCCCGCGCCCGCTCGCCATTGCCCATTCCGTCACTGAGCGCCACCGCAAATTTGCCGTTGCCCAGCTCTACCGTGCTAAAGCTGTCTCCGGACAGCAAATCCCCTCCTTTCGCCGCTCCGGCGATCCCCGTCTCCACTTCGTATTCCTTGGCTGACCCGAGCAGTACGGCGCTGTACCCTCCTTTTTGCTCGAGCAGCTGCTCGTTCTTGACTGCAATGTTTTCCCCGAGAATATCCGAAAGCAGGGGAGCAATAATTTTACGACATTCATCAAATCCTTTCGTATATTGATGGATAATTTCAATCTCCACGTTCCCTTCATCCAGACTGATGATATCGATGCTGTGAATGGACAGGCCCAGTTCTTCCAATGCGCTGCGGATCTGCTCCTCCTGCATGAAGAGTTCTTGTCCTTCCCGCTTGATTTCCTTGGCCAGATCTTCCATGACCTGAGAAACGCCCGATAGCTGTTCCGCCACAAGCTGACGGCTGTCGATGATTTGCTTTTTCCAATGCTGGTCATTCTTATACTGGCCATACTGTTGTTTCATCACCTCCAGCACCTGATCCGGTTTAATGCACAGCTTTTTCCATTCGGGTAGGATGTCTTTGCGTGTCATGTTCTCGCGCAGCTCTACCTCGGTCATCATGTCGGTCATAAATTTATACGTTTGATAAAATTTGCCGTCCCAGCACTGCTGTCGTTTCCAGCACGATGCACATGATTTTTCGGCCACGGAATTCATGAAGTGCCCGACTTCTTCCTCTTTGTGCAGCGGCTGGGCATCCACCGTAATTTGCTTGAAGCTGCGCGACAGCTGGCGGAATACTTCGGAGAACTGTTCAACGCGGTTTGCCGTTACATCGCGGACCCTGCGGGCATAATCATGCTGTGACTTTAAATTCTCTTGGGTCCCCGGCACATATTTGGCCAACGTCTGTATCACTCCCTTGGGAGTCAGCAGGAACAACGCCACCGCCGCGACCGATTCCCAGGTTGAGTTTAGCACCTGAGCTTGGGTCCCCAGATAAACGGATAAGATGGAGGAACCAAGCAGCATGCCAAGCGCTACCGCCAGCCTGCCGCCTTCCCGGAGCAAGCCCGCCAGCATCCCGGCAAAAGCGAGCAGGCTCATCTGGTAGATTGCACTGGAGCTGGCCAAGCTAAGAATGAGTCCGGAGATCACTCCCACCGAAGCCCCCAAAGGCGCTCCCCCGACAAGCGCGAACAGGAGGATCAAATACCGGGACAGCACATGCTCCAGCGTTACCGGACCAATTAACCAGCCGACCGTCCCCGTCATGACGGACGCAAGCAGAATAATAAGACAGATCACCTCTTCATTTTTTAAACTGTAATTTTTTCTGGATAAGGTAAATACCGGTACGGCCTGCAAAAAGATATGAGTCAAAATCAAGCTGAGCATCGATTCGATGGCCGTCATCATTAAGGTATACCACGTGAGCTCAGCGGAAGCGAGGTGTGAAAACAACTGCACAAAGAAGATGGATGCAAACACGATGACCGGCGCGTATGAAATGTCCGATCGTTCGAACCGTTCCACTCCTCTTTGTATGAGAAGAAACACGATCATGGAGGCCGCAAGATAGCCCGCATTCATAGGCTCTACAGAGAACAGGCTGCCGGCTGTCAGGAACAGGCCGGACCAAAAGAGCAGCTCCCGCCTCAAGAAATACATCACGGCAAAATAAGCGACGGCAAACGGCGCAAGCTGTTCCAGAATCATTGCGCGGCCCAGCAGGAACGCCATCACAAGAAGCAGAATGGACCATCTCTTACCGACAAGCGACTGGACAAGCCTGTTTTCTACGGTGACTCTGGAAACGGACTTCATCGAGCGCTGCATCCACCCGGACCATGCCGTTCCCGCTTTGGAAAAAATTTGACGTTTGTGCATAATATGATTACACCACCCATAAACTATTAGTGGTACCTAGTATACGTGGTGCGTTGTGGAAAGTTTGTCAGAATGAGTTGGTAGATTCAAAGTTTTTTCCGACAAAAAGAAGTCTGTCCGCGAATTTCGTTCAGGCGTTGTCCTACCTGTATTTGTTAGGGCTTTCAAAATGGTTTGGAGAAGAAATTCAGTCTTGTTCCCCTTTGTGTTCGCCGCGGACAAGCACTCTTTGCGTTACAACCTGTCGATTCGGGGAGCTGAAATGGAATATCCGACAAATATTGGAATATTGCACAAAAAAAAGAACCGCTCCCACAGTTTCTATGGAAGCGGTTCTGAGCACTTATAGCGGCGGAGGGGATCGAACCCCCGACCTTACGGGTATGAACCGTACGCTCTAGCCAGCTGAGCTACGCCGCCGCAACAAGCATGAGTATATAATAGCCGGCAAGGGCTTGTCAAGTCCCGATGCGCGAAATATTCGACCCGTAAAATATTTCCTCCGTATGCAAAAAAGCCGTTCGGACTTGGCCAGTCGAACAGCTTCGAAATATCGTTTCCTGCTAGTCTCGGCGTGCGCCGCGACCGCCGCGCTTACCCTCGGTGTTCTTCTTAAGGGAAGAAATGCGGTCTTCGCTGTCTTTCAGGAAGCGAGCCATTTTATCTTCAAAGGAAAGCCTGGTTGCGGGAGGTTTACCACCACGGCCTCCACGATCCCCACGGTCTCCTCGGTTAAAGCCTCCGCGGTCTCCTCCTTGTCTTTCAAAACGAGCGGGCCTTGTCGGCGGAGCAGCATCTACCGGACGATCCACCGTTTGCTTGATGGATAAACCGATTTTGCCGTCTTTGTCGACATTAATCACTTTCACGGTAACGATATCGTTCAGCTTGAGATGATCGTTGACATCCTTGACATAGTTGTCCGCAATCTCCGAGATGTGTACAAGGCCGGTAACCCCCTCGGAAAGCTCGACGAACGCCCCAAAGTGAGTAATGCCTGTTACTTTTCCTTGCAGCTTGCTGCCCACTTCAATTGCCATAAAGTAAACTGATCCTCCCTTAAATAGTTAGCAATGCAAAAAAAACAATAATGAAGCTACGCAGATTATAACTTATGGAGAAAATACGGTCAACACAAGGCGTAGACCATCATTTGCTAGGTTATTTCTGTGGCGGCTTCGGGGTATAAAACAACGTTTCTCCTTGCTTTACATAATGAAGCTCTTTACGGATTTTTTGCTCTACGTATTCCGGGTCATTGAGCCTTTCGATTTCGCGCTGCAGGCTGTCATAGACCTGCTGCGTCTTGGTCAGTTCCTGCTCAAGGGCGCTAACCTTCTCTTTCCGGTCACTGATTTTGTCAGCCTGGTTCCAAAGGGTAATGCCGGCCCAACTCAAAAAGCATGCCAGCACCAGCATCACAAAACGGCGTCGGCGATACGAGCCTTTGTTTTGCGGCTCACTATGTTTTGCTTTAGAAGCTGCCTGCATGAACCTTGTATCCTCCCAGGTTACGATAAGAGCGAAACTCTTATCTGAATTTTTGCAGCCAGGCTGCGACAGTTGTTATCATTTGCTTCATCCATGCGGGAACCGGAATTCGGGCGCGAATCCATCGGCCAATCGGCCTCACCAGCCATACAAGCAATTTCCGCACAGGATAGCATAATTGTATCACAGTTTTATAAAGGAAAATAGCCACCGCGAGCAAAAATCCTAAAAAGATGATCAAAAACCGGTATAATCCGATCGCCGGCTTGACAATAAACACCCGGATCAACTGCTTTCCAATGCGAACGGCGGCCAGCACAATGCGGATCAATAACCGAATCACCCAGATGACCGCACGGCTAAACACCAAAAAATATAAAACGATGCCGATGCCAAGACCAAGAAAAATAAACGGGCGAACCTCGCCCCAGTTGCTCTCATAAAGAAGCCTGAACACGATCAGCGTGCCGATGAACCAATACAGGAGATCCAGGACGGCTTTCATCCAAGAGGGTACTTTCAGCTGGCCAGCAAGCACCCGGTACATGTCGAACAGCACTCCCAGCGCGAGCCCTCCTGCAGACATCATGCCCAGCGTCACAAATTGAATCTGCAGCGTCACTTAAACAGTTTACCGAAAAATCCCTTGGTTTTCCCCTGGGAGTTTGCATCCACATACGCCAGCTCGTTGACATACCCTTCAATCGCGACCAGGCCCTGCTCGAGACTTAAATTTTTGATATGTAAATTTTGGCCTTTGATCATCAGATAGCCGCACTCGGTTTCCAGCAAAAACTCCTCGCTGTCGAAGCTTTCCACATTCAGCACTCCGGATACTTCCAGCAGCTTGCGGTTGAGCATTT
This sequence comes from Paenibacillus sp. Pae15, assembly GCF_024519685.1. NCBI lineage: Bacteria > Bacillati > Bacillota > Bacilli > Caryophanales > Paenibacillaceae > Paenibacillus > Paenibacillus sp. Pae15. Next base: position 27,112 of record NZ_JALJRM010000030.1, read on the forward strand.
TAATCTCCTGGCGCTTTACCTTCCCCGGCAATTCTGCCATGGCACGTCCCCCTCCTCATCACTTTGGCCTGCCCAAAGCATGCTTACTATAAACGTATGGGGGTCGTCCGAGGTTTAGAACTCCCAATCGGAATCCGATGCGCCATCCTGCAGGATCCGCCTGTGACCGGAAATTACCGCCAGACTAAAAAGAGACCGAGCATCCGCTCAGTCTCTTCTTGATCGAAATCGGATCACAACAAAAAGTCCGAATCACGTTTGTTCATTTCTTCTTTCAGCAGCGTGTACATCTTGGCCGCGTCTTCCTTGCGGGTTGACTCGGACAGCAGTTCCACGCGAACGGTGACCAGCTTCTGCCCGAATTGAATCGTCAGTTCGTCGCCTACCTTCACCGTGCTGCTGGGTTTGGCTTCCCTTCCGTTAATCCAGACGCGGCCCTGTTCGGATACGTCCTTAGCGACCGTACGGCGCTTAATTAAACGGGAGAGCTTGAGAAACTTGTCAAGCCGCATTATTTCACCGCTTCTTTAAGCTTGTTGCCTGCTTTAAAGGCTGGAACCTTGGATTCTGGAATTGTAATCTCTTTACCGGTTTGCGGGTTGCGGCCCGTGCGTCCGGAACGTTTGCGAGTTTCAAATGTGCCGAAACCAATTAACTGAACCTTGTCACCATTCGACAAAGCTTCTGTTACTTCGCCAAGAAAACTGTTTAATACAGATTCCACGTCTTTTTTTGTAAGGCCGCTTTTTTCAGCGATGTTGTTGATCAAATCGGTTTTGTTCATGAGTAAATATCCTCCTCTTTGAATGACGCTAAGCTTATGTATTCTTTGCTTGCATAGGAAATTCCTGCAAAGATGCTTATTTTTTTAGAACTTTTTTTGCTTCCTGCCAAAGAGATTCCATCTCCTGCAAATCAGTTTGGTCAAATGTCTTGCCCTTTAAACGCAGCTGCGATTCAATATAGCTGAATCTGTCGAAAAATTTTCGGTTGGCGTCGGCCATGGCTTCCTCGGGATCCACCTTCAAAAAACGTGCAAGATTCACGACGGCAAACAGCAAGTCACCAATCTCCTCCTGCTGCTCCGCTTTACCGAACCGTTCGATCGCTTCCTTCACTTCGACCAACTCCGATTCCACAATCGGCAGCACCTCTTCCAAAGCGCTCCAATCAAAGCCAACGCCGGCGGCTTTCTTCTGAAGCTTATACGCCTTCATCAGCCCCGGCAGATCGCGCGGCACGCCCGACAGCACCGATTGCTCGTCAGGGTTTATGCCTTTACGGCGTTTTTCTTCGTCTTTGATCTGCTGCCAGTTGCTTAGCGCTTCGTCCGCATCCTCCGCCTGCATGGAGCCGAATACGTGAGGATGACGGCGGATCAGCTTTTCGTTGAGCTCCTGAATCACATCGAATACGGTGAAGGAGCCGGCCTCCGCTTCAATTTGCGAATGCAACATGATTTGCAGCAGCAAGTCGCCTAATTCTTCGCACATATGATCTGGATCGTCGTCGTCGATCGTTTCCAGTACTTCGTAGGCCTCTTCAATCAAGTTTTTGCGCAGCGACTTGTGCGTTTGCTCCCGGTCCCACGGACACCCTTCCGGGCTTCGCAGAATGTGCACGATTTCGTGCAGGCGGGAGAAGGTGCGGCTGCGCACATCGTCCCGATCCGTCCGCGGCACCCACACCAATGACAAGTTGCCGTAACCTTCTACACGGTCAAGCTCATACAAAGGCACCTCACGAACGCGCTCCTCCCCTGTCACGCCAAGCGAATGGCCAACGGTTACCGGATAGTCGTCCGGGTACAGTTCCATCAGCGTCAGCTTCACATCCGAGGCCGTATAGACATCATACACTTGTCCGATCAAGGTATGCAGCTGCGGATTCAGGGAGCTTGCCTGAAGCGAGGTACCGTCAAGCAGCTGAAAGCCCTCGATGGGATCAAAGCCGAGCCTCAGAAAGGCCTGATCGAGAAAGCTCTCGCCGCCCATGAACCCGAGCAGCACGCCTTCGGCCGGACAACGCTCGCGAAGCAGCTGCACCGTCCGCTCGGCGACCATCGGATGTCCGGGGACGGCGTACAGCACTTCCCCCGCCCCTGGAGTCTTCGCCCGGGCGATCAGCGTAGAGGCGATCGTTTCGTACACCGTGTCGAACGCCTCATTGGCTTCATATACGGCGTCGAACGTCTCATAGCGCAGCCCGTGGTGATCAAGCATCGAGACCATCGGATGCTCCTTGGTGCGCAGATACAGCGCTCCGCCCGTCGTGCCGGTGGATTCGAGCTTTCTCCAGACGCCGAGCGTCAGTTGATTCGGGTCGCCGGTTCCGAGGCCGACAACGGTAATTTGCGGTTGCATAGACATGCGCAAGCGCCTCCTTAGGTTTTGATGCGGCGCTCCGCTCTAGGGGAGCAGCCGGAGTCTGCGCAGCAGCGCTAGGGGCTTGCCCCCAAGCTTGGGCACCTGAGCCAGCTCCGCGGCGCTCACCGCGCCCAGACGCAGCAGCGCGAACGCGAAAGCCAGCGCCCCCAGCGCGACGCCGCTAAGCGCGATGATCGCGGCCATGCCCCGCTCGGGCAGGGCCACAGGCAGCCGTGCAAGCAGCGGCGGAGCGCCGTGCGTCACGGCCAGCAGGCCGAGCGTCATAAAGCCGACCGCCAGCAGCGGCTTTATGACGGCGCGGCCGCCCGGGGCCGTGATGCCGGCGGCGCGCAGCGCGTGCGCGAGCGTGAGGCCGCCGGCGAGCGCGTAGGCGGCCACCGCGGCTGCCGCGGCGCCGGCGATGCCGAAGCGCGGCACAAGCAGCACGTTCGCCGCGACCTTCACGCCGGCGGCAAGCAGCAGATACAGCGCCGGCGCACGCACGGCGCCAAGCCCTTGCAGCACGCTGCCGGCGACAATATTGATCACCGAGAACAGCGCGGTGAACGAAAGGATCGCCATCGCCGCCGTACCATCGGCGCTTTTGAAGAACATCACGTTCAGCGGCTCCGCCAGCACGGCCAGACCGAACGAGGCGGCGAGCCCGATCATCCAGGTGAACCGCAGCGATATCTCCGCCCTGCTGCGCACCGCCGCCAGATCTCCCCGCTGTCTGGCTTCCGCCATCGCCGGCACCAAAGCCGCCGACATGGAAGACGCAATCATGGCAACCAGTTGCACCAGAGGCAGGCCGTGATGATAAAGCCCGAATTGATAAAGCGCCCCGGTTTCGTCATAGCCTGAAATTCGAAGGAGCCTGGGCAGCGTGAAGGAATCCACAAGTGTCAAAATCGGAACCGCAATGGCGCCGAGGCAGAGCGGAATCGCGTAGACCGTCAACCGTTTCATCAGCGCCCAATCCCGCTTCCATTGCCAAGCGCCGAAGAGGGAAGAACCGCCGACCGCGCCCGTACTCCCCAGCGTTTCGCGATCCCTCCGCCAAAAAAACAGCATGACCGCCAAACCCGCCATCGCACCTGTCACAGAACCGAACGTGGCGCCTGCGGCAATCCATTCCGGTCCATAACCCAGATGCATGAGCACGATAAGCAGGATCAGCATCGTACCCACCCGCACCGTTTGTTCGGCAACCTGCGACCAAGCGGTCGGAACCATATTTTGAAATCCTTGATAGTAGCCGCGCAGGCAGGACATGACCGGTACGATCAACAGTGCAAACGACACGCTGCGAATCGCCTCGACGGTTTGCGAAGCACCTATCCATCGCGCGATCGTATCGGCTCCGGAATACAGCAGCAGGAAGAAACAAATTCCCGTCGCCATCAGCGCAACCAAGGCCACACGTAGCACACGGCGCGCTTCGTCGAAGCGGCGGGCGGCCGCATACTCAGATACAAATTTCGATATCACCAGCGGAAAACCGGCCGTCGCCAAAAACAAAATTAAAATATAGAGCGGATAAACCGCGTTATAAATGCCGAATACCGCATCGCCGGCCAAATTCTGAAGCGGAATTTTCTGCAGCGTTCCGATCAGCTTGGAGATGACAGCGGCCATCCCCAACAAAGCAGCGCCTTTTAGCAGCGCCGAGCCCGCGCGTCCCCCATCGGTCCGCCCCTCCGGCCCGAACGCCTTGTCCGTCTCCTTTCCTCCGATGCTCTCCCTCTCCTTCTTGCCGTACCGCACTAAAGCTTGGCTTAGCGTCCGTCTTAACGCCAACATTATATCGCACTTACCGCCCATTTTCCAAAACCAAGCAAAAAAGCTTCCCGATATCCCTTCAAGAGGATGCCATCAGGAAGCCCTGCTTTTGCTTTCTTGCGGTTGATCTTCAGCCGCACATTATTGTTCCATTTGCTTGGCGAGGAAGCCCGCAGCCGTTTCCGCCATTTTGAGCTCCATTTGGCCCATTTTCACACTTTCATCCTTGCTGACCAGAATCACCGCTCCGATCGGGTCTCCGCCCGCCACAATCGGAGCAATCACATACGAGCTGTAAGTTTCGTTTACATCCTTGGAAATTTCATATGACCCGCTGCTGCTTTCTATCGAAGCCTTGCGGTTTTCCATGCATTGTTCAACGAGAGAACCGATCGGCTTGTCCAAATATTCCTTCTTGGAACCGCCGGCTACGGCAATCATGGTATCGCGGTCCGATATCATCGTAATGTGGCCTGTACTTTCATATAAGGACTCGGCATATTCTTTTGCAAAATCACCCAGTTCACCGATAGGAGAGTATTTCTTAAGAATCACTTCTCCGTCGCGGTCTACAAAGATTTCGAGAGGATCCCCTTCCCGAATCCGCAGCGTACGGCGAATCTCCTTGGGGATGACGACCCTGCCAAGATCGTCTATACGACGAACGATTCCAGTTGCTTTCATAATTCTAGATGCCTCGCTTTCCTGAGAGTTAGATACAGACTGGACTCTAATTTATGCCAATGGAGGGAATTGAACTAACCTTAGTATTCTTCGATTCCCAAGTGGTTATGCATGATACCTGGCGCTTGATCCTTGCGGTCATCGGTTCATTATGTAAGAATGTCCGCCGCTGTTTACATTATGTCCAAAAAAATGAAAACAAAACAGGGCCTCCTTACGGGTGCCCTGGTAAATCTTACTTGCCGTTTTCCGTCTTTGGAGCATCGGATTGAGGAGCGTCCGGTTGCGGAGCTTGCGTACCCGGCGTTTCTGCGGGCTTAGACTCTTCCGGCTTAGGCAGATTGTTCGTCTCAATAAGCCCAGGAAGCTCTTTCTCCATAAATTCATGCACCTTGTTTTGCGCCGCTTCAGAGCGTAAGTCCGGCTTTACTTCATCAAACGTTTTGGTTTTGCGGGATTCAACCTTCATGATATGGTAACCGAATGTCGTTTCTACCGGATCGCTGATCTGGCCGATCGGAAGCTCGATAGCAGCCTGTTTGAATTCAGGCACCCATTGAGAAAGAGGCATATCCGTATAGGTCCCCCCCTTATCCTTGGAGCCCGGATCTTCCGAATATTCCTTGGCCAGCGCGGCAAAGTCGCCGCCCTGCGTCAGCTTGTCCTTTACTTCTTTCGCCCGCTTTAAGGCTTCTTCCTTCGTACGGGTCTCTTTCCCCGTCGCCGGATCATTAATGCCGATGAGAATATGGCTGACCGTAGCGATATCGTAGGTGTTCTTGTCCTGCGCCAGCTTCTGGTCATAAGCCGCTTTGAGATCCGCATCCGGAATCTTGCTCTCTTCCGATACGAAAACTTGAATGCTCTGATGTACGAATTCATCCAAGTCCTTTTCCGTAATGTTGTTATCCTTCAGCAGCTTTTCCATGCCGCCTTCCTGCATGCCCATAAAGCTTTTAAGCTGTTCAAGCTGCTGCTGCGACTGCTTGTCGGCTTCCGCTTTCGCTTTGTCGTCCGCACGGGACGCCAGAATCTTGAACGCAACCAATTGATTCATCATGTCATGCTGAAACGCCGGCTCATCTTTATACTGCGCATACTGCTGGTTAAAAAGCAAATTGACGTTCATAAATGTTTCAAATTCCCCGCGTGTCACCTGGCCGCCGTCTTTGTACGTGACAAGCACTTCATCAGGATTGCCTTCCGGCGCCGCGGTGGAGCCGCCCTCGTCTTTCTTTCCGCATCCTGCCGTTACACCAATAATCAATATGAGTGCGAAAAGAGCCAAAAGCCCTTTTTGCAACGGGTTCCCTTTATTTTGCCACATTCTGCAGCTCTCCCTTCGATTTCAAAACACGCTTGTATTGTACCAGAAACCTTTCCAGCAAATCGATGGATTCTTCTGGTTTTAACCCTTTGCCCTTCAGCTCGATAATGATTTGCTGCCCGCCGATCAGTTTGATCCGATTCTCGAATTCGCCTGACAATTGGTGCAGCTTCTGCCCGTCCAAATTGTCGTTTTGTCCAGGGTGAATCCGAAGCTCGTAATCCAAACCTTTCTGCGAGATCGTTTCGATCCCATACATCGCGCCGTAGACCTTCAGGCGGGCCGCCTTGAGCAGATTGACCACCGCCTGCGGCAAATCGCCGAACCGGTCCACGAGTTCATCCTCCAGCTCCATCGCTTCATCCAAGGTTTGCACAGCCGCCACTTTTTTGTAAATTTCAATTTTCTGCACGCTGTCATAAATGTAATCGCCGGGAATATAGGCATCCAACTGAATATCAAGCTGCGTTGACCAAACCTTTTCCTCGGGCGTCGTTTCGCCGCCCATTTCCTTCTTCCGCTTATTAATTTCTTCTCCTAGCATCTGGGAATACAGGTCGAATCCAACCGATGCGATAAAGCCGTGCTGTTCGGCACCGAGCAAATTACCGGCGCCGCGAATGGAAAGATCTCTCATGGCAATTTTAAACCCGGAACCCAGCTCCGTAAACTCCTTGATGGCTTGAAGACGTTTTTCCGCCACCTCCGTCAGCACTTTGTCCCGCTGATAAGTAAAATAGGCGTAGGCGATCCGGTTGGAACGTCCGACCCGACCGCGCAGCTGGTACAGCTGCGAAAGCCCCATCTTATCGGCATCATGGACAATGAGCGTGTTCACGTTTGGAATGTCGACTCCGGTTTCAATGATGCTCGTGCTGACAAGAACGTCATATTCTCCGTCAAGAAAATCCAGGATGGTCTTCTCCAGCTCCTGCTCCGACATTTGGCCGTGAGCTACGGTCACCCGCGCATCGGGAACGAGCATCGAGATTTGTTCAGCCATTTGGGTAATTCCCTGTACACGGTTGTACAAATAGTATACCTGGCCTTCACGGGCAAGCTCCCGCTCGATCGCCTCACGTACCAAAGAAGCGCTGTACTCTACGACGTAGGTCTGTACCGGGAAACGGTTCTCCGGGGGCGTCTCAATGACCGACAAGTCCCTTACCCCAAGCATCGACATATGGAGCGTGCGCGGGATCGGCGTCGCTGTCAAGGTCAGCACGTCCACGTTCGTTTTGAGCCGCTTCAGCTTTTCCTTGTGCGAAACACCGAAGCGCTGCTCCTCGTCGACGATAAGCAGCCCCAAATCTTTAAATTGGATATCCTTGGACAGCAGCCTGTGGGTGCCGATCACGATGTCCACGGTACCGTTCTTTATGCCCTTCATCGTCTCCGTTTGTTCCTTCTTGGAACGGAATCGGCTCAATACGTGAATGTTAAACGGATAACCCGAGAAGCGTTCCCTGAACGTCTCGTAATGCTGCTGGGCCAGAATGGTCGTCGGTACCAGAACCGCCACTTGCTTCCCGTCGATCGCCGCTTTGAACGCTGCGCGGATCGCCACCTCCGTCTTGCCGTAGCCAACGTCGCCGCACAGCAGCCGATCCATCGGCCGGGGCTTCTCCATATCCCTCTTGATCTCCTCAATGGCACGGAGCTGGTCTGCTGTTTCCTCGTACGGGAACATCCCTTCGAACTCCTGCTGATAGGCGCTGTCTTTGGAGAATGCGTATCCGGGAGTCGCCTGGCGTTCGGCATAAAGCTTGATCAGATCGTCCGCAATATCCTGCACGGATGCCCTTGCCTTGCTCTTGACCCGGTTCCAGTCGGTCCCGCCCAGCTTATACACTTTCGGCTCTTTGCCTTCCTCGGCGCCTACGTACTTCTGGACATGGTCGATTTGATCAATCGGTACCGACAGCTTGTCGCCGCCGGCATACATAATGTGCAGATAATCTTTATGAATCCCGCCAACCTCAAGCGTTCCGATGCCTACGAATTTCCCGATCCCGTGGTTGACATGGACGACATAATCCCCAACCTTAAGCTCCTGGTAGCTTTTGATGCGTTCGGCGTTCTCAATCTTTTTGTCTACCTTGCGGGCCTTGCGCTGCTTTTGGGTGAACATTTCGGCTTCGGTAATGACGACAAGATGAATGCTGGGCAGCTCAAAACCGGTCTGCAGGCTGCCGTCCACAATCTGCGGCTCTTCAATGTGATAATCGGCCAGCACCCGCTTGATTCGCTCAATCCGTTCAGCCCCGCTGGCCACCATCATCACCTGGGCGCCGGATTTTTTCCAGCGTTCCATTTCGCTTTTGAGCAGATTCATCTGGCCGTGGAAGTTTTGCATCAACCGGCACATGAAATTGACGATATTCTGCGGCGTCACCTGCTGTACCTGACGTAGGAACAGCGACATGTACAGCGTTGGATAAGCTTTGCGAAGAAGCAGCGTCTCATAAGGCTTGGACAAGGCCAGCGCCGGGATGCATTCGCCGTCCTGCAGCGACGAGGTCGTCCATTCGGCCTCATCCTTCTCAAGCTGCTTTGCCGTCTCCAGCAGCCTCGAGGGTTCGTCTACAATGATAATCGAATCCTTCGGCATGTAATCCAGCAGCGTTTGCCGTTCCGGAAACAGGAGGGAGACATATTTGAATATCCCTTGAAAGTGCTGTCCTTCCCGAAGCAGCTCGATTTCGTGTCCCATGCCTTCAAGCAGCTTGTCTTTGGCGGCCCGGTCCGTCATTTTGCCGATCTGCTCCTGAAGCAGCTCGTAGGCATGCTGCGCCGCCGATTGTAACCGGTTACGATCGGCCACGATCTCGCGGCAGGGCAGAATGGTCAGTTCGTTCACTTTATCGATGGACCTCTGGTCTCCCGCATCGAACGAACGAATGGAGTCGACTTCAATATCGAACAGCTCGATCCGATACGGATGAGGCGATGTGAGGGGATACAAATCGAGAATTCCCCCGCGAACGCTCATCTCTCCCTTGTTTTCAACCCGCTCCACCCGTTCATATCCCAGCTCGACCATGCGGCTTACCAGCTGGTCCAGCTCCACGGTCTGCCCCACTTCAATGCGGAACTGAGCCTGAACGATGGAATCCCGGCTTGGAAGCAGCCTACGCATCCCCGCATAAGGCACTACGACGATGCCGCGGAAATCTCCAGCCAGACGGGACAGCGCATCCACTCGCTGTGCCAGCATCTCGGGGCTCGCGATTGCCGCCTCAGCGGCAAGCAACTCCTGGGCAGGGAACAAAAGCACCCGGTCCCCAGGCAGCAGTTCGGCTAAATCCTCGTACATTTTTTGTGCAGAAAACATATTGTGCGTCACGACAAATAAAGGCCGCTCCAGCTCCTCATAAAGCGAAGCGAGCATAACCTGACGCGAGGAACCAGTTAATCCGGCGATTAACTGCTCCCTCATCCCCGTGCGAATGCCGGCAACCACGGATTGAAAATCAAGATCCGCGGCGAACGCCCGAATTAAAGCCTGCAAAACAGGACACCCCTCTCAACCGCGTAACACTAAAAAGCCTATAGCGCACTCGCTTTAGGCCCGATTCATGTACATCATGCCGGACAGCCGGACGCGAATAGCCCCTACTGCAGAGGATTCGCGAGGAGCGAGAGCTCCGGATTGGCCTCCAGCGCTTCTTTGCAATAATCGCAAACCACCTTGACGGTGACATCCCCATTTGGGTTATACGATATTATATCTCTCCGCTCTTCAGGGGTCAAGAAATGAAAGCCCAACTGATACTCGCTCACTTCTTCCTGACGAATCTCCCCGATGGATGTTTGGCAATGACGGCATATGTATTTCACGGTCATGCGGCCTTCCTCCTCTCCGCTTTGCCGGGCAAAGCGCTTCTCTACGGACAACGGTCACCGGTACAATCGGCAATCCGCTGACATCATACTTAGTATGACCAAGAATGGAGGATTTTAGCCTGGGGTCGCTGGAGCTTGAATGCTTAACAACCTAACCGTTAAATTTCGCCATCGTCTTCTCGAATGTGTGCTCCAATACATATTCCATGGCCTCGCAGGTTCTATCCAGCACCTGAGGCATGCTTTGCCATTCTTCTTTGCTAAAAGGACTTAATACGTAATCGGCAATATCCCGGCCGGGTGCCGGACGCGAAATGCCCATTCGGATTCGATTGAATTTCTGGGAGCCCAGATGCTGTATGATGGATTTGATTCCGTTGTGGCCCCCTGCACTGCCCTGATACCTCAAACGGATACTCCCGTACGGCGTATCCAAATCGTCATATACCACAATCAGGTCGTCCGGGGACGCCTTGTAGAAATCCATAAATGCCCGCACGGACTCTCCCGACAGATTCATATACGTCTGCGGTTTAAGGAGAACGACCTTCTCCCCGGCCACCATTCCTTCTCCCATCAGGCCCTTGCATTTGTTCTGCGAGATTTGGATTCCGTGCTTGTCGGCGAATCGGTCCAGCGCCATAAAGCCGATGTTGTGCCGCGTCATTTCGTATTGCCGCCCCGGATTGCCGAGGCCTACGAACCATTTCAAGCCAACTGCTCCTTTCAAAACCATCCATGTAACTCCTACGAGTTAATCATACCCGAAAAAGCGCCCCAAGCCAACTTTCACATGACCCCGTTCATCAACCTTTTCCCCGAATCGGTAGAAGCTCCTGTCATTCGAGCATAATGGAAAAGCGTGTCGATCGACTCGCCCATCAACACGCTTCCTCTAAAAAACATACGGACCGTACGTCCGAACGTTCAACATTATACCGTTTTGTCGGCTTCCTCTTCTTCTTTCTCGAAAGCTCCCTCGACCTTGGCTGCAGGCTCGTCGGCGGCCGGCTCCTCCTCGGCTTCCTTCTGAGGCAGAAGAATCGTTGCAAGCACATCGTTCTCATCGGCTTTTACTTCGACGTCGGCAGGCAGTTTTAACTGGGACACGAGGATATTCTCGCCAACGTCCAAACCGGATATATCTACTTCTACTTCACTCGGGATATGCTGCGGCAAGCAGCGGATCTCAATCTCATGATGCTGGATTTGCAGAATACCGCCGGCCTTGACGCCAACGGGGTCTCCGATAAATTCAAGGCGGACCGTCGTGGTGACGGGCTCGTCCATATTGATTTGATGGAAATCGACATGCAGCGGCTGACGGGTGAACACATCGCGCTGCACTTCATTGATCATCACCGGCTGTTTGCCGAATCCCGGAACATCCATCTCGATAATGCCGTTCGGATTCGTTTTCAACAGGGTAAACAGTTCTTTTTGATCGATGGCGATTGGCGTTTGCGTCACTTTTTTTCCGTAAACGATACCGGGTACTTTTCCTTGCGCACGCAGCCGGTTGAGATCACCCTTCGTTCGGCCTGTACGAGCTTCCGCTTTCAATGTTGCTGCCATAGTTAAACCTCCTTCAATCTGGGCAAACCCAAGCTTCTACTAATTTACCCATTTGAAGGAGGTTCGAAACATAGAAAGGGAAATACGTCCTGCCGATGAAGTTCGATTACGGACGGTTCTTCTTCAGCTGCTCTTTCTTGGCCGCAAATTTGGCGTGAAGCTTCTCGGCGTAACCCGGCTTGTTTACCTGCCGCTCTCTGGCAATGGCAAGATCCCCCGCTTCGACATCATCGGTGATGGTCGAGCCTGCAACGACGTAAGCGCCTTTGCCGATTTTGACCGGAGCCACAAGATTGACGTTGCTGCCGATAAAGGCGTCGTCCTCCACCTCGGTCAGCTGTTTGTTATAGCCGTCATAGTTTACGGTAATCGCGCCGCAGCCAAAGTTCACATTCCGTCCAATCACCGCGTCCCCGACGTAACTCAAATGAGATACCTTGACTCCGTCAGCCAGTCTGGCATTCTTAATCTCAACAAAGTCCCCGATTTTCACGTCTTCGCCCAAATTCGAACCCGGTCGTAAGTAAGCGTAAGGCCCGACGGTCGTTCCGGCGCCGATCACCGCTTCCTGCAGCACCGAATGCTTGACCGTGATGCCGTTGGCGAGGGTGCTGTCTGTGATATCGGCCTGAGGCCCAATGACACAGTCCTCCCCGATCACTGTTTTGCCCCTAAGGATCGTACCCGGTAAAATGACGGTGTCCGCACCGATTTGCACATCCGCTTCGATATACGTATTCGAAGGGTCAATGATCGTAACCCCTCCGAGCATATGGCGCCGGTTAATGATCTGACGCATGTCCGCTTCCGCCTGCGACAGAGCCAGCCGATCGTTGACACCGATGGACTCCCGGATATCCTTCATCACGCAGCCTTCGATTTTTTCACCACGACTGACCAGAATACTGATCACATCGGTGAGATAGTATTCATTCTGGGCATTGTCATTCTTAACTGAGGCGAGAGCGTCGAACAGTTTCCGGTTATCGAAGCAATAGGTGCCTGTGTTGATTTCCTGAACCCTGCGCTGCTCGTCATTGCAATCCTTCTCTTCGACAATTCCGCTGACATGCCCCTGTGCATCCCGAATGATTCGGCCGTATCCGCGAGGCTCGTCGATCACCGCTGTCAAAATGGTAGCGGCCGTCCCCTTCTCCTGATGAGTCCGAATCATGTCCTGCAGCGTTTCTGCAGAAACCAGCGGCGTATCTCCACAGATGACGATGGTGATCCCGTCTTCGCCCTCAAGCAGCGGTTTGGCCTGCAGGACGGCGTGACCTGTTCCGAGCTGCTTCTCTTGCAATGCATATTCCACGCGATTCCCCAAATACGCTTGAACCGCTTCGGCGCCGTGGCCTACGACGACTACCGTACGCGAAGTATTTATATGTTCCAGTGTGGTGACCACATGACCGACCATAGGCTTTCCGCACACCGGGTGCAGCACTTTATATAGCTTTGATTTCATCCTCTTGCCCTGCCCTGCGGCGAGCACGACTCCCATGATGTTCAAGCTTTCCATCCCCTTCGTTCAAGTTAATCATTCTATGTTAGTATACGGGTCGGGGTCTTCAAAATGCAATCTCCGTACACCCGTTTCATGAGGAAAAAGAAAAAAGAGCCCACAGGCTCTTTAAGAACATCGGTTTATGCCCCTTCTTCAATTACTTCTTCATCCGCTGCGGCCCGTTCATATTCTGTCAGTACCGCCGATTGAATCTTCTCACGAGTGGAAGAGGAAATCGGATGCGCGATATCCCTGAATTCCCCATCCGGCGTCCTCTTGCTCGGCATAGCTACGAACATGCCGTTGTTACCGTCAATCACACGAATGTCATGAACTACAAATTCGTTATCGATGGTAATGGAAGCAATGGCTTTCATTCTGCCCTCGGAGTTTACCCGACGAAGTCTGACGTCAGTTATTTGCACCTCTAGTTCACCACCTTTTTCCATCTTGTTGGCTTGAGGTATAAATTCCACATTTTAGGGCAAATTCCTGCTTTCCATTCAAAATTTTTCCGCTTTTTTATAAATAATTTGTCTTTTTAAAATTATTCGACATTTAACGCTGCAATAAGCTCGATTTCGACAAAAACATCCTTCGGAAGCCGCGCCACTTCTACCGTCGAGCGAGCCGGCTTATGGTCTCCGAAATACGAAGCGTAGATTTCATTGATCTGGGCAAATTGATTCATATCTTTGATGAAAACGGTTGCCTTAACGACATCCCGGAAAGTCGCTCCGGCTGCCGCAAGCACTGCGCTTAAATTGCGGAATACTTGATGGGTCTGCTCTTCTACGCCTCCGGGCACCAATTGGCCGTCCGATCCGAGCGGAATCTGGCCTGAAGTAAATAGAAGCGATCCGACCCGAACCGCTTGCGAGTAAGGACCGATAGCGGCTGGCGCCTGGTCTGTTGAAATGATACTTATGTTCGTCATTGATTGATCACTCCTCATCAAAGGTATCGCCTTCACGAAAATAGTTGCCCGGCTCGACTGTGATTTGTTTTGTCTTCGGATCTACCGCGGACAGCTTGGCCAAAGAAACGTAATCTTCCACCAGATGCTCCTCCACTTCACCCGACTCTACAAAAACGCCCACGCCCTTCACCGTAGCTTTAAACTCCTGCAGCAGATCCATCATACCGTGAATCGTACCGCCGACCCTCATGAAGTCATCGATTATTAATACTTTGGATTCTTCCTTGAGCGCTCGCCGCGATAAGGACATCGTTTGAATCCGCTTGTTCGACCCCGAGACATAGTTGATGCTTACGGCTGAACCCTCGGTTACTTTATTGTCCCGGCGTACGATGACGACCGGCAAATTTAAATATGTGGCCGTCGAGTAGGCCAATGGAATACCCTTGGTTTCCACAGTCATGACCACGTCGATGTCTTTGCCCGCAAAAACGGATGCGAACATTTTGCCCACTTCGTTCAAGACCATCGGCTGTCCCATGATGTCGGACATGTATAAATATCCGCCTGGCAGTATTCTCTCCGGCTGCTCAAGCTGTCTGCACAGCTGGTTGATAAACTGCAGGGAATGGTCTCTTGATACTTTCGGGATGAACTTGACACCCCCTGCCGCGCCTGCAAGCGTCTGCAGTTCCCCAAGACCTTCTTCTTCAAACACTTCCTTAATGATGGCCAAGTCTTCGCTAATAGAAGATTTGGCGGAGTTGTAGCGGTCAGCGAAAGTCGTCAAAGGAATCAACGTATGGGGGCGAATTAGCAAGTATTGGGTCATTTCCACCAATCTTGCGCTTCTTTTCATTTTTTTCACTGGTGCACCCCCTAATTTACCACGCATGTTATAATAAAATCCGAATAATATAATGAAAATATAACATTTTTATACGTATTTATACAAGCACATCGCGAAAAATATAATGACACCAAAGTGACATTATCATCTTGTTCAAGTCAGCAGTCTTACAGCATAAACATCTTTGCAAAAGCCTCTTAGCCCGTTATAAATGCGAGGAACCTTGGCTTCTTTCGAAACCAGTCCAAAAACGGTAGGACCGCTCCCCGACATCAATACGCCGTCAGCCCCCAGTTTAGCCATTACTTCTTTCAGCTGCCGCACCTCCGGGTAAAGCTCCAGCGTAATTTCCTCCAGCACATTGCCGAGCTCCCCGCACAGCTGTTCGAACCGCTTCTCCCGGATCGCCTCAAGCACTCCCGCAGTGGAAGGATGCTTCCGGATGGCGCCGACCTGCAACTTGCCGTATATTTCCGATGTAGACACGTTGATCGGGGGCTTAGCCAGAATAACCCAACACTGCGGGGGTGATTCGATCGGCTCCAGCTTTTCGCCGCGTCCCCGTGCAATCGCTGTTCCTCCGGTTACACAGAATGGCACATCCGAACCGAGCTCTTCCCCGAGCTTCTGCAGTTCTTTCATCCCTATGCCAAGCCTCCACAACCGATTCAGCCCACGCAAGGTAGCCGCGGCATCGCTGCTCCCGCCGGCAAGTCCCGCAGCTACCGGGATTTTCTTATCCAAATGAATATATACTCCTTGCTTAACGTCATATCGCTCTTTGATCAGACGAGCGGCTTGAAAAGCGAGATTTTTTTCATCCAGCGGTATGTACCCGGCTTGACTCGATATGATGATCGTGTCGCGCGGCAGCTCCTGCATTTCGATCCGGTCCGCCAGATCGACCATGGTCATAACCATCTCCACTTCATGATAGCCATCTTCACGCTTATATAATACATCCAGGGACAAATTGATTTTTGCCGGGGCTTTCTCGAATACCTTCATAGGACACCTTCTTTACAACTGTCTGTCTATACGGGCTTACCGTTCTTCTCCTAATACTATACCAAAAACGGCACAAAAAAAAGCTAAAGCGGCCTCTTGGCTGCTCTAGCTTTCTTTAATGGTGCAATTACGGCCTGGAGTACGGGGAATACACCGGCGTCTGTACAGTTGGCTGCACGCCGCCGTACCTTGGCGCTAGGGATTCCTGAAACGGCGACGCTATCGCCCCCTGCGCGGGAATCGTACCTTGTCCGGGAGCCATCCCTACGTTTCCAACCGGGATCGGGTTCTGCTTTTGCAACGTTCCCTCCGCAATTTGGATTGCCCGCTTTACCATATTGCCCGCATCCTTCGTTCTTATGCCGCCCCAGCCTTCTCGCTGTACGGTTTCGTAGAAGCCGAGATCTTTGGCAAGTTCATATTTGAAAGCATCGGACATAACCCCTCTGCGATTTCTGCGCCCCATAACCTTACCTCCTTCGCTGTTGATTTGAAGTTAGTAAAAGCTAGTATGCGCCGATTCCAGGAAATCATGCAACTTTATCGACGGCAGCACCGTCTTATGAAGTACACAAGCAAAAACGGCTGACCGCTCGAGCAAGCCAACCGTTTATGTATTATTGTTGTATTGTAATCCGCACTTCTCCGTCATCGCCTTGCACTGTCACTTCAACCGATTCCGTCAAAATGTCTGCGTAGCTGTAAGAAACGCGCTTGAAGGTCTGGTGTTCCTGATCCAGCTTCACAATAAATACGGAAGGATAGGTTTCCTCCAATACACCGGATCTTTCGATGGTCTTGCGGCGACCGCCATTTGCTTTTAACATGATCTTTTGTCCGACATGAGGTTCCAAACTGCGTTTGATATCCAACAGCGTATTTTTAGCCATTGATCACTACCACCTCTTTCCTATTTAATTATAACGCAACAAAGGTAGTATGTCAATTTAAGCTGAATATTATATCAGCCATACAAACGTGTTGTCAATGACTTTTTTTCCTTGGTTTCTGCAGAAAAACATAAATCACCTTTACTTTCATTCACAGAATTGTCAAAAATTATTCTGGATGGATTGGAGAATTGAAAAAGAAAAAAAGCACCTTTCGGCGCTTAAGTCTGATTTGCGTGTTGAATTTTGGGCACGCCCCGGCGATAGCTGCCTCGTGATTCTATGCCGCCGAGCCCCTCCAAACCACTGTGTGTGAGCCCAATGACATCTACGATATTCACCGTATCGCGAATGGGCGTAAAAGCCACTTTAGCCGCGATGCACAACGGGTCAAGAGCATGAATCAGCACACGGGCGGGGGAACTGGCATAATTGGCTCCGGCTTGCAGCAGCGCTTCAAAATGGGATTGGCACGCACCGGCGATAATCGTCAATGCGTCACGGTTTTTTTCATATTGCCTTGCTGCGTGCACCGCATTCACGAAATTATGCGAATTTTTGTAACTGCTAAGCGAGGTAATGTCCCCTCTACTCCGGTGCTTCAGAAGGCCGTCATGTCCGGTCACCACTACAATATCGGGCTGGATTTGGGGCAGCAGGCGGTAGAGCGCATCGGCCATATGGGCTTCCGTCACATAGAATCCTTCGGCCGGTACCCGGAGCTCTCCGTATAAGACCATGCATTTGCGCAGATAAACTGGATCGCCATCCAGATGCAGCACTTTACCCGGCACGTCAAAATAAGTCGGACGTGACTTGGGCGCCGCACCCGGAGCTGTGCTGCTATCCCCCGCGTTCGGGCTTGCTTGAGATTGCGATGCATTCGTGCGCCTCATGGCATCCAACCATTTCGGACGGATCAAACCCAAATATTGAAAAGGATCGAGCTGAGGCATGGGTTCCAAATCCGGAAGCGGAGCATCGGCCAAAAGCCGCAGCTCTACTCCGCGGAGCACCGCCTGCTGCTGCCTGATTTCTTGGATTTTGAAAACTATGTCACCGCCATACGACTTACGAGTGACGAGGTCTCCCTGTTTCATGGCTGCATCGCCTCCTCGTCTATCGTATGGCGGATATAGGCAAATGGTGCAGGTGAATTGCCTATAACCCCTATGGAGGAGTTAACGGGAACTTAACGCTCTGGCAAGGTTCCGGCTCAGTACGGCATATTCTTCCATAGACAATGTTTCCCCGCGGCGGGAGGGCTCGATGCCTGATTGTTGCAGGATGACTTCCAGCTCGCTTTTCGTTTCTTTGGAGAAATATTTCGCCGCTAGATTGTTATATATCGTTTTGCGCCGCTGCACGAAGCTGGCTTGGACCACGTCAAAGAAAAAGGCCTCGTCTTCCACATCCACAGGAGGCGTCTGTCTTACTTTCAACCGAATGACCGCCGAATCCACATTCGGCTGAGGGATAAACACGGTGCGCGGGACGATCGTTACGACTTCGGGGATACAATAATACTGTACCGCAATACTGAGACTGCCGTAATCTTTACCTCCCGGCTTCGCAGCCATCCGGTCGGCCACTTCCTTCTGAATCATGACGACGATATTCTCCAGGGGCAGCTTTTCTTCGAGCAGCTTCATAATAATGGGAGTGGTCACATAGTAAGGGAGGTTGGCGACAACGCTAACTTGCGAGACGCCCTGAAAATGCTGCTCGAACAGCTCCTTCAGATCAACCTTCAGCACATCGCCGTGGACAACGGTCGTATGAGGATAAGGGGATAATGTCTCCTCAAGCATCGGCAGTAGTCTTTGGTCGATCTCAATGGCCACTACCCGTCCTGCCGCCTTGCCCAGCTGCTGCGTTAGGGCTCCGATCCCGGGACCGATTTCCAGCGCCCCTTTTTGAGGGGTCAAGTCCGCTGCAGAAACGATTTTATGCAAAATATTGTAATCAATAAGAAAGTTTTGACCTAAGCTTTTCTTCAAGGTAAAGCCGAACTTCTGCATCAGCTCTTTGGTTTTTTTCGGCGAGGCGATGTCCTCCACAGACGCTTGTCCCGCATCCGCCGTATCTGTAAAGCGATTGGTACTCATAACGCTGCACCCTCTTCTTCATCCAAATGCCGCCGCGCCGCCTCGAATTCTTCTTTTGTAATTTGAAACATGCGGCAGCGATGATAAAACTGTTTTCCGTTACAATAACCGATACCAAGCCGCTTGCCCATCTCAAGCCTTCTGGCGGCAGCCGCCGGGTGAACGATCAGACCGGCCTCCAGCAGATCGTTCCAGCCGATTTCCGTACCTTGGGCCATATAATCCGTGCGTACATTCACAAGCGCGGAACGAATCGCTTCCACCGATGCGTTCTCCACCCCAATGTCGCCGCGGCTGGTGGCCGCCTCCTGCGTCAGGAACGCATGCTTGCAGCCGGGGACTTCCTTGGCGATGATTTTACGTATCCTCTCCCCTGCATGATCAGGGTCCGTGAAAATGATTACGCCTCTGCGTTCCTGCGCCAACCGGATACGCTCCAGCACCTCTTTATTGATTGCGGAACCGCCGGTTTCGATCGTTTCCGCTTCGACGGCCCGTTTAATCGCAACCGTATCGTCTTTGCCTTCAACAACAATAATCTCTTTGATCATGGAATTCGTCCGTACCTACTTTCGCAACAAGAGAAAAGAAGAGGGACGTTAGCCGTACCTCTTCTTCATCTGTTCTATATATGATGAGTCTGCCCTAATTGCCCATCCTTAATCAGCCGACGGCTTCTTTGGACCGATGATATATACGGTTGCGCCATGTTTTGTTCCGAAGCGCAAAGCATAATCATGGCTGTCGAAATAAACGTCGATTTTATTTCCTTTGACTGCGCTGCCGGTGTCTTCCGCTCTGCGGAAGCCCAGACCTTCAATATAAACCCACCAGCCTATCGGAATGACCTTTGGATCGACTGCAATCGTGCGACCTTCCGTTACTCTCGTACCTGATGCCGTGATTCCATACTGCGGATGATCCGGATCCTTGCCTGTCGAGGCCGGTCCCGCGCTATACGCAGTGAGCTTCACGTTATTGATGACCTGTTTAACGTCGAACTTCACGCCGTTTCTGGTCACCTGTTCCAAGGTTGGCGAAGACGAAGAGAGTGTTACTACGGGATTCTTCGTTCCCACCGCAATAATTTTTTGCACACTTTGGGTTTGAATCTTTTCGTCAACGATTTGTTCGGATACGAGCACACCGTCTTCATAGACTTTTTCTTTCTTCTTGAGCAGAACGCCCTCTTGTCCTTCTTGAATAACCTGTTCTTTGCCTCTGATCAGCTTCGGCTCCGTCTTTTTTACCGTTTCGAAAGCGATCGGTTCTTTGATTTCCTCAACATTTTTCTTGACACGGACGATCTTGACTTCACTATTTTCGTTTATTGCCGCATTCAAAGCGGGAGTCACTTTATCAAGTTCACTGAGCTTGATCTTCTGATCGTCAAATAGCTGTTTGACCGTCTTTCCTGTCGTATATACGGTCTTGGTTTGCCCACCGTCTGTCAATTGTACCGGTTTGGCTTTCTCGATAATAATTCGATCTCCCGATTCCACCGAATCATCCAGAGAATGCGACACACGGTCGTGTTCACCGACAGAGATGCCTTGCTCATCCAGTATATGCTGCAGAACTGATTCTCTAGTTTGGAAAGTTTGCTCTTTTCCGTCTACAACAACCGATACGCTTTTGATTGACGTACCGTAATACATGATTAAAAACATGAAAGTCATAGCGAATAATATGAGTGCAATGATCGATATCATACGCAAGTTTTCATGCTTCCATCGCAATGCGAAGGACAAGCTGGATGATCGTCTTTCATGGGTTTGTTCAGGTGTCACAACGCCCACTTGTTCGGTCCTCCTTAAAGCCCCGCCATCCGAGTGTTATGCATGATTAGATCTGACGCGACTATGGTAAAGTATATTCTTCTCCAATTACCAACGTTTGCTTCAACGGCTATCAGAACCGTACTTGCCTAAGGCCACCTCCTGGAATCTTATTTTTTATGAACCGGCTTGGATCGTTATCCCAATGACGGGGGAATACAAAAAAAAGTCAGCGGAGAAGAGGAACCTTCCCGTGACTTTTCTCATTTTCCTCAAAATGAAAAGTTAAGCCGACGACAATCGTTACCTCTCTCTTAACGCTTACGAGGTTAGCTGACGGATTCGGACTTGAGAGTCGCCCTACTCGGAAGCAGCTGCCTGCCCCAAGATTCACCCCTATAAACACCACGTTCATCAACAGCGTAGCGCTGTGACATCCGCGATGCGGTTCCCCCGTTCCCTTACGGAACTCAGCGATGTTGGAATTTTGGCAATCGTATGAAGTTAATATTGAGTGTACGATGTGAAGGCTGGAATTGTAAAGTATACAAACTTTGAAAAAAATCTCGGATTTTACTCAATTATCATTGTTTTTTATTAATTTTTAAACCAAAACCATCTTTTTCTCCATTAGTCACAGTTTTTTGTTTTGTTTTCTTCGATTATCTTGTTTTGTATAAAAAAAGACATGTGTTCTTTTGTGTGAAAATTCACTTTATACCGAAAATGGATATGGCATTCCTCGAGGTAATCCCGGCCAATTCTTCCAGTGAAATGCCCTTGATTTGGGCTGCCGTCTCAGCTACAAGACGAACGTAAGACGATTCATTCCGCTTGCCCCGATACGGATGAGGAGCAAGGTAAGGCGCGTCCGTTTCAATAAGCAGCCGATCGAGAGGAACTTTTTCCAGCACCTCCTTGGGCTGTTTTGCATTCTTAAACGTGACCGGTCCTCCAAACGAGATATAGAAATTCATGTCAAGGCACATTTTGGCTGTTTCCCAGCTCCCGGAGTAACAATGCATCACACCGCCAACCTCCGCCGCCTTTTCTTCGCGCAAAATTTGCACAACATCGTGATGCGCATCCCGGTTATGGATGACAATCGGCATGCCGAGCTTACGTGCGAGCCGGATTTGCTCACGAAACACACGGGCTTGTACATCCTTTGGAGACGTATCCCAATAGTAATCCAGCCCGATTTCTCCTATAGCTACCACCTTCTCATGGCGGCAAAGCGATTCGATCCATTCCAAATCGTCCGGGGTCATATCCTTTGCGTCTGTCGGATGCCAACCCACGGTCGAATAGATAAAGTCATACTGTTCTGCCAAAGCGATGGAGCTGGGAATGGTTTCCCTGTTAAATCCGACATTGATCATGTGACTAATTCCGTTCTCTCTTGCTCTTTGAATCACTTCGTGTCGATCTTCATCGAATGCCTGTACGTTTAGATGCACATGCGTGTCGATCAGCATATGAACATACCCCTTTCTTCGCCATTGCGACAATGTTCAGGACAGACCTAACAGGATGCGAACATCAGCGTCCAGTTCCTGCAGATGGTTCAACAGCAGCTCATGAGGGTAATACAAATGGTATTTCCCCATATGAATACCGCTGATCGAGCGGACAATCTCCGATTTGCAGGAGATCTCCGATAATGTGTTTTTGGAATCCAGCAGCAAGATAGGCAGCTTCTCATCCTGCTCTCCGGGACGGTACACATCATACGACAGATCCGACGGGAAATCAATTTTCAGGTAATAATCCGGATCGATTCCAAAGCTTTGCAGCAAGCTTCCCAGGCGTTCCATCAGTTGAGTGTCGATACGCTCGAGCGTTATATATTTGAACAAACGCCGCTGCAAAAACCGGGAGCACAGATCGGAGAGAATCGGGTCTTTCTCCAGGGACCACTGCATCAAGACGGTTTGCATGAACGCTTCGTCCAAGAAGTAATATTCGTCTACCGTCAACTGCTGCTGAAACAGCTTATGCAGCGGAGCAATCATAAACTGGAACCGGTATCCCTCCTCATAAAGCTTTTTGGCTCTTTGGAAAATACTGTGGAGCACCACTTCCGCGCTGCGGGTTACCGGATGAAAATAAACCTGCCAATACATTTGATATCGTGACATCAAATAATCTTCCACAGCATGCATGCCGCTCTCTTTGACTACAATATGTCCCTGGTACGGGCGCATGACCCGAAGAATCCGATCTAAATCAAAGGTACCGTAATTCACCCCGGTAAAATAAGCGTCCCGAATCAAATAATCCATCCGGTCGGCGTCCAGCTGGCTGGATACAAGACTGACGACGATTTCTCTGTGATACGTTTTGGAGATGACGTCAGCCACTTGCTGAGGGAATGCCGGAGATACGCGCCGCAGCACTTGATTGACTTCCGTATCCCCCAGAACAATGCGGCACGACCATTCTTCATGGTGGCTCCCGAACGTCTTTTCAATGGAATGGGAGAACGGACCGTGTCCAACATCATGCAGCAAAGCAGCGCACAGGCACAGCAGTCGTTCCTCTTTGGGCCAATCCTCATACTGATTCCGTTCAAACTGGGATATAATCCTGCGTGTGACTTCATAAACACCAAGCGAATGAGAAAACCGGCTGTGTTCTGCACCGTGAAAGGTCAAAAAGCATGTGCCAAGCTGACGGATACGACGCAGCCTTTGAAATTCTTTTGTATTGATCAGATCCCAAATCGTTTGGTCTTGCACATAAATATACTTATGTACCGGATCCTTGAACACCTTTTCTTCTTTCATCGGCGTGCTCATAGCTTTCCTCCTTGATCAATGAACTATTATTCGACAAACAAATCAGTATATTTGATAATTTTGTCGAATTATGTCGATTTTACTTTCCAATCCTTACTTTTTTTTCTATGTAAACGGTGAAATAAAATAATGAAAAATCGTATTTTTTGTGACAATACACTTTGCAAAAATGTGTGATATCTCACATTTTACTCGATTTTTTCTTTAAGATATAACAAATACAGAGTCATATTCCATAAAATAACATGAAATTGACTCAATTTTTAGTTGACTATTTTTGGAATGGTTGGTATCATATTCGTAAAGAATTATGTCGAATCATGACGATTAATTTTCTTCCAAAATGCTTCTTACTTATACTTCTTGGAGAGGGGAATTTTTATTATGATGAAATCTACAGGTATCGTAAGAAAAGTTGATGAGCTGGGTCGTGTCGTTATTCCTATCGAACTTCGCAGAACGTTAGGCATTGGCGAAAAAGATGCTCTTGAAATTTACGTAGACGGAGAGCGCATTATGTTGAAGAAATATGAGCCGGCCTGTATCTTCTGCGGCAATGCTGAGAACGTCTCTTATTTCAAAGGGAAAATTGTCTGTCATGAATGTTTATCTGAAATGCCAATACCTGTGACAAAATAAAAAAAATAAGGTATAATGAAGATAGCAATTTTATCTAAGGTAATTCTAACCTTTTTCATATCTCCTCTATAACCCCGATTCGTGGTTTCCTCGAATTAGGGTTCTTTTTTTAATCAACCCCCTAAATCCCCCTTCCAAGGGGGACCCCATGGGCGGCTGCCCCTGGACCCCGCTCGGCGCCTTGATGGACGTTTGAGCGGGAGGAGCGCTAACGTTCGGAATCACCTCTTGGATGAGGTGATCGGGCACACGCTTGATTGCGGCGTTCTTCCGTTGGAGTGCATGTGCGGACTTTGGGTGTTTTTTGGAGCGACTGACCGCCGTGGGGACGCATCCGGGGCAAGCCTCAACAGCTCTTGTTCGGGCAAAGTGAGCTCGCTGCCAAGGCAGCATCGCAAGATCAAAGGCAAGGTCAACCACAACAACAAAACCCACAAACCAAAAAGCAAAACCAAAAATCAGTTGCCCTGGTGAAGCAGATTGTATAGCTCGCGCTTGGGGACGCCGCGGTCTTGGGCGGCGCGTCTCAGCGCTTCCTTATGGTCGAAGCCCTCAGCCTCGTACCGCGCTACATGCTCCTGCGGCGTCAAGCCAGTCCACCATGCGGCATCATCATCCGACTCAGCAGAGCTTTCGCCGTTGCTGCCGCGAATAACAAGGCAATACTCGCCTTGGGGCGGGTGCTCGTCCAAATGAGCCAAGCATTCCCGGATCGTACCGCGGACGGCTTCCTCATACTTTTTGGTTAGTTCCCGGATAAGACAAATTTCATGGTCCTCGCCAAGGATTTCCGACATGGCGGTTAACGTTTTTACCAGCCGATGAGGCGATTCATAGCAGAGTACCGTGCCCGGCTCACGCTTTAGCGCTTTAAGCTCCTTTTCCAGCGGCTTCTTGTCTCGCGGCAGAAAACCGACAAAGGTAAAGCGCTCAGTCGGTAACCCGGACATGATGAGCGCGGAGAGAGCCGCATTAGCACCGGGAACCGGGATAACGTCGATTTCAGCGTCAATCGCAAGCCTTACCAAATCTGCCCCGGGATCGCAAATGGCCGGAAGCCCTGCATCACTGACCAGCGCGATGGAATCGCCCGCCTGCATTAGCCGCACCAGCTCCGGTCCGCTCGCATGCTTATTGTGTTCGTGGTAGCTGACCATCCGCGTAGCAATGTCGAAATGCGTAAGCAGCTTACGGGTTTGCCGGGTATCTTCAGCGGCAATCCATTGAACTTCCCGCAGTACGCGAACCGCCCGGTACGTCATATCCTCCAGATTTCCGATCGGCGTCCCAACCAAATACAGTTTTCCGCGCTGCTCTCCAGCATCATGGTAACTCTTTTGAATGTTCAAGTTGATCTATTCCTTCTATTATATATGTTCTCTGTATAAGCAAGTTTATCTCGACGGCCATAGTACACTTCGAACAGTTCGTCGGTGTATTCCTTTTCGTTCTTGTACACAATCAGCGGCGGAAGCATGCGCACTTCCGGCTTGCCATCACGCAGCGCTTCGATCAGCACCATGTTGGCCTCCGCGTTTGCCCGCGGATGAACAAAACGTATGCGTTTGGGTTCCAACCGGTATTTTCGCATAGTGCAGCAAATATCAACCAACCGGCTTGGCCTATGCACCATCGCTACCCGACCGCCGCTGCGAACGAGCCGGCTGCTTACCCGCACGACATCATCCAGTGTGCAGTACACCTCGTGCCGGGCTGCGGCGACATGAGCATTCACATTCTGTTCCCCATTGGGAACGGGCAGATAAGGCGGATTCACGGTCACCAGATCAAATTGCCCATGGCCAAGCTGATCAGGGGCATCACGCAAATCACCATGGATCATCGTAATTTGTTTTTCCAATCCGTTGAGCAGCACATTCCGTTTCCCCATATCGGCCAGACGCTCTTGAATCTCCACCCCGATAATCGATCCACGGGTTCGCGTCGTCAGCAGCAGCGGTATAACCCCATTGCCTGAACACAGATCGACAATGCTGCCCGTATGCGGAACAGAACAAAACCTCGCCAACAGAACGGCATCCATGGAGAAGCTGAATACTTCATCGCTTTGAATGATTTTCAGTTGTTGGGTTAATAAATCGTCGACCCTTTCATATTCATATACCGGTACTTGTTCCAACACAAAATTCCTCTTTCCTTCAAAAAAACCGTAGAGAAGTCCATCCTCCCTACGGTTCGCTTTTATTTATTCAAAAATGACATGCAAAACAGACAATCGCCTTCCGTTCGCAAATGCCCGTAATTCACGTTACAAATGTGGAATCCTTCATGATAGATGCGGGCCAGATTGTCATAGCCTTCACCGGTAGGCTCCTTGACTAAAACGGAGGCGGCCGCAGGATCCGTACTTGCGTCAGCGACTTTACCTACCGCCAGAAGAGCAGGAGTGATCGGCTCCGTCTCTTTCTTTAACAGCTTGCGCAGCTGCTGATTCTCAATGCTCAGCCGCTTGTTTTCCTCAAGCAGCTCAATAATTTGCCGCTTCAAAGATCCGAGCTCGGAATGCACAACACCCGTTTGCTCTTCCAACTGTTCGATTTGTACGAATATATCCCTTTTATTCACTCTTTCTTCACCTCAAGCCGCGGAAGCAGCGAATAGCTTAGAGCTGCTCCACCACATCATCCAAAGGAAGATCCATCACTTTTTTGAGTTCAAAAATCTGTACTTTAGCCATACGTTCGGATACATTTAAGGAGATCAGCCTTCCGTTTCCGAACGATGTAATCACTTCACTGCCGACACGGGGCAGGTCGTCCTTGGCACTTTCATAATTATCATGCTCATATTTCAAGCAGCACATTAATCGTCCGCAAAGACCGGATATTTTCGTCGGGTTGAGCGATAAGTTTTGATCTTTAGCCATTTTGATCGATACCGGCTCAAAATCCCCCAAGAAAGAAGAGCAGCACAGGATGCGTCCGCATGGTCCGATGCCGCCCAGCATTTTGGCTTCGTCCCTGACACCGATCTGGCGAAGCTCGATGCGTGTCCGGAAAATCCCGGCCAAATCCTTCACCAGCTCTCGGAAATCAACTCGTCCTTCCGCCGTAAAATAAAAAATTATTTTGTTTCGGTCAAATGTATATTCAACATCCACCAGTTTCATACGAAGCTGATGATCCTTAATCTTTTCCTGGCAAATAGTAAATGCATTATTGGCCGCCTGCTTGTTATCCTCTACCAGCTTGGCATCCTGATGGTCAGCGATGCGGATAACCTTCTTCAGCGGAAGAACCACATCGGACTCTCCAACCGTCCTGCGACCGATCACAACCTTACCGTATTCAACACCGCGAGCCGTTTCTACGATCACGGCGCTATCTTGGTCGACCGGAAGATCACTTGGGTCAAAGTAATAAATTTTACCCGCTTTTTTGAAGCGAACACCTACTACGGAGAACAATCCTACACCCCCTTAAGCTTCATAAATATATTTTCCAGCGCCAGCTGGGGATTGGCATGAAACCGCAATCGTTTCTGCGTCTCTACCGCCTGCTCGAGACAGTAGATCCAATGCTCGATCGGGTAAGACAAAGCTTGCTTCGACATCCAATCGGCCTGATCGGAATAAATCAGTCCGTCCCTATTGCCCAAGCTAAGCTGTACCATATCCTTGAGCCACAAAATAAGCATATCCATAAATTTTGGCAGTTGTTCGGAAAATTCGCCCTTCGTCAGCTTCTGCTGTGCGGTCAGCAGAGCGGCGGGCAACCGGGTCAAACTTTCCCTTACTAATTGTATCACTAGATTTCGAAGTTCTGCAAACCCATTTCCTTGAATCAACCCGCGAGCCGCTTCCGTTCCCGCCGCCATATGCACAGCGGCTTGCACCAGGACAGCCGGGTGCCCTTCTTGAAGCAGCGCCTTTTGCATTTCACTCCGGCCGATTGGCACAAAGGGAATCCATTGTGATCTGGAGCGGATTGTCGGAAGCAGGGCTTGTCCGTTATCCGTGATCAGAATGGCCACAACCTGGGATGCGGGTTCTTCCAAAAATTTAAGCAAGCTGTTCGCAGCCTGAACCGTCATTTTTTCGGCTTCCTCAATAATATACATCTTGATTCCGGAAGCCGAGGCACGGTAAGCGAATTGCTTTTGAAGCTCCCGGATTTGCTCAATCTTAATTGAGGCCCCCTCCGGCTTCACCTCGTGCAAATCAGGATGATTTCCATGCAGTACCTTGCGGCAGTCCAAGCATTCACCGCAGGCATCATCGGGCAGCACCTTACAATAAATTGCTTGCGCAAAAGCTTTGGCCATCGCCCTTCGTCCCGTTCCGGACGGCCCCGTGAAAATATAGGCATGCGATATTTTATCCGTTCGAAGACTGTTTTGTAAAATACGTTTTACACGTTCCTGTCCTGCTATGGATTGAAAAGACATGACTGTCTCTATTCCTTTCCGTTATAAGAAAACCTCTATCAAGGCCATTATGATGAGCAGCCCCGATCTAAAAAGACAAATTGATCAGGATGCCGCGAATTTCACCGACTTTGCGGAGCAACTCAATACGTCCTTGCTCACTATCCAGCATCTCCTCGGCCAATCCAAGCAGTTCCCGATCAATTTCCTCCAGAAGCTTATACCGTTTACCTCTGCCTCGCCGATCCCACCCTCGCGTCTCACGGAGCTGTACGCCGCGGCGCGCGGTTTCCTCAAGAAACTGCTTGACCAGCAGCTTATACTGCCGCAGCTCGCGGACGGTCATCGATTTGGCAAGCCGCTGCCCCTGGTGTTCAATTTGCTGCAAAATACGTTGAAGCTGCTCCCGGGTAGCTCTTTGGTCCTGCTGCTGCATCATATCGCTAAACGACTTTTGCTGAAGCTGCTGAGACGAATTGTTCTCGCTTCGTATAATTTCTTTACCGAAAGGCCGCCAGCCCGGGTTAATTTTCACATCGTCCGCATCCTTTTTCCTTAAAAATGCTCAAATTGTTCGACCGGAAGCACGAATACCGCGGCTCCGCCCACCTGAACTTCGACCGGGAAAGGAATGTATGAATCCGTTGTTCCTCCCATCGGAGATACCGGGGTGACCACCTGTTCCCTGATCTTGCAGTTCTCTTTAATGATCTGCAGCGCTTCATTCACCCGTTCGTCTTCCGTACCGATGATGAACGTCGTGTTTCCCGCACGTAAGAATCCGCCTGTACTTGCCAATTTCGTAGCGCGAAAGCCTTCTTTAATCAATGCGTTGGACAAGCGATTGCTGTCTTTGTCCTGCACAACGGCTATAACCAATTTCATACATCCAGCCTCCTTTGCCAAATGAATGATCCGCGTCCCTACATTTATAATTAGACAAGAGGTTGAACAATTCCTTCTATTATATAATATAGGCTCGATTTTATATTATTTCAGTTTTATTATACTCTTCTGGGGAGATATTGGTTCACGATTTGTTTCAGCTCGCGGAGTACGGCATCCAGCTCTTGCTCTGCATCCAATCTTATCATCCGATCCGGAAATCGCTCCAGCAGCTGCAGATAACCTTCCCTGACCTTATGGTGAAAAGACATGGATTCCAAATCAAGCCGGTTGATCTCCCGCCCTTGATCTGCATGAATCCGGGCAAGCCCCGTTTCCGGACTCACATCCATGAATAAAGTAAGGTCCGGCATCCACTCTTCGATCGCGAATCGATTAATCGCCAGCACATCATCTATTCCGAGCCCCCGGGCATACCCTTGGTAAGCCAAACTGCTGTCGATAAACCGGTCGCATATGACCACCTTACCTGCTTGGAGAGCCGGAATGACCTTTTCTGTCAAATGCTGACGTCGTGCCGCCGCATAAAGCAGCGCCTCGGTACGGGCATCCATAGCCGTGTGGCTTTTGTCCAATATCACCGCTCGGATATGTTCCGCGATAGGAATTCCCCCCGGTTCACGAGTCGATACCACCTCATAGCCATGCTCCGCTGCCTGATCTATAATCACGCCGATCGCCGAGGTTTTCCCGGCCCCCTCGCCGCCTTCCACCGTTATAAAAAAACCTTGTCTCACGTTCCCGTCTCCTTATTCCCCAGCTTGATATACCGGCACTCTTCCGGATTTTGCCACATCATACCCGTGAAACCGGGAACCGAAAACCGTAAGCCGCTCCAAGTAGGCCGCCACTTGTTTCGTAATCCTCTCTCCCGGATACAACACCGGAATACCCGGAGGGTAGGGAACGATCATTTCCGCCGCTCTACGGCCTGCACATTCGGCCACCGGCAGCATGTCAACCTCACAAGAATGATGATGTTCCTGTCCCCAACCGAAAGACACAGGCTCAGAGATGCTCCCCTCCAATACCTCGCTCTCCGCATTGGTACAAACCAATTCCGATGAAGGAGAGTCTCCTGCGGCCTTGTTGATGTCGGCGAGCGCTTCTATAAGACGCTCCCCGTCGCGGAGCGTACTGGCTATACTGAATACACATAGCACATGCTCCGGGTCGGCCAATTCAGGATAACAGCCACGAAGCTCCAACTGCTCCTTTAAGGAATAGCCTGAAAGTCTATTTTTTGCATCGCTGAGCACGATTTTGAAAGGATCCTGTTTATAGCTGTTCCCGGATCGCAGGCTCTCCGGCATCGTCCACAGCTTCCAACGTGGCTGCGCGGCGAGGCGCTTGCGAATCTCGTTCATTATCTGAAGTCCGTGCTCCAGAAGCTCCGTCCCCTGCTCCGCCAACAACCGCCGGCTTACATCAAGACTCGCCATAATCGGATAAGAAGGACTCGAACTCTGCAGCATGGCGAGCGCTTTCCGAAGTAAACGACGGTTAAGCCGTTCACCCTGCACATGCAGCATGGCCCCCATGGTCATGGCAGTCAGCATTTTGTGAGTAGACTGCACCACCGCATCCGCGCCCGCGGCCAGCGCCGATGACGGCAAAGCCGGATGAAAGCCAAAATGAGCGCCATGCGCTTCATCTACGAGCAGAAGCTTTCCTTGGCCATGCAGCAGCTGAGCCAGAGAAGTAAGGTCTGCCGCCATTCCGTAATAGCTTGGATTCGTAACAAACAGCCCTTTCGCCTCAGGATAGCGCTTCAGAGCTTCTTCCACGTCTGGGACACGAAGTCCGATGGTCAATCCGGAATGCCGCTCGCATTGGGGCGTAATAAAAACGGCCTGCGCTCCCGCCAGCGTAAGCCCGTGAATGACCGATTTGTGTACATCTCTCTGCACGAGCAGAAGATCCCCGGGGCGGCATGCGGACATGATCATCGCCAGATTTCCAGCCGTACTTCCGCCCACAAGAAATAACGTTTCTTCCGCTCCAAAGCAACTCGCGGCCAATTCTTGAGCTTCTTTGATCGCCTCTTCCGGATGGTGCAGATCATCCAGTCCGGGAATTTCCGTCAGATCAATGTTCAGTACGCTGCCGTAATGTCCCCAAGCGCCTGAATATGCCTTTGACCTGGATTTGTGGCCAGGTACATGAAGGCTTACCGCGTTTCTTTGCGCATGTGCGGCAAGCTTCTCGAAGAGCGGTGCTCTATGATGTAATCCCATGAACATCCTCATTTCACAAACCGATAATACACGTATTGTACCAAACAAAAAAGCCCGCTTCCATCCTTGTTCAAGATAAAATGAGCCGGTTCGCGCAAAGGTTCACGCATTTTTTTTATAAATAATTTGTTTCATCTGATGTATGAAAAAAGGATATTTAGGGTCGCTTACATCCGTTCTGACCATCTCTTTCTCACAATCGTCACATATAAATTCGGATATAATCATGATGCCTTGTTCCTTATTGAGTCCGCAGATGATGCAGGGTCCTGTACATTCGTGCTGCAGCGCATCGCCCATTTCAATCACCTCTATTCTTTTATCTATCAGTATGTCCGATTCTCTCAAGAATAAACCGTCCTGAAGTATTTTTATGTAAACGATGCTTATCCTGTGCGTATTGCCTTATAATTTAACTATAGCTTACCGATATATGTATTGGATCTATTATACGATAGACAGGTGGATGCAGACCTTGAATACTTACAATAAACCTAATGAAAGAAGCTTGTCCAAAGATTCAACCATCTATCACTATCGTCTGCTCAAAAGGATACATTATAAACCTTTTTTTGCATATATGTTCTGGCCTGTTGCGGCCATTATTCCGCTGCTGTCTTTTTTTCTGATTCACCCCGCAGCCGTCTTGTCAGGTATTGTCGTTGTCCCCGTCCTTCACGCTTTTATCATTCAATTGCTGCTCCGGACCAAAGAAAGACATGCGCCCAAAACTTGGAAGTGGTCTATGCGATTCCCTTGGCTGGGATACGTCCCCGACAGCTATATTGCATTGGCCAAAGCCTGCCGGCTTCATCTGCACACATTGTGGATCGTGTTTATTATTATAGGATGCTTCTATCCCTGGATGTCACCTATGTATTTGGTTTACCTGCTGTTCATCCATATCTGGCTATTGCTTCCCCGTCTCCTTCTGCTATTCCTGCTTCGTAAACATCGATCCAACGGGTACTTGAAACTTAATGATAACGACACGTCCTGCTATGCCCAATAGCGGGATGTTCGCCTTAGCCATATCATTAGGCCTTTGGATATAAGTGAATTAAAAAAAGCCAACGTTCGTGATTTGAACGATGGCTTTTCGCTTGCGCCCTGAAAACTGGATCGAAACCAAGCCGCTGATCATCTTCATGTGCTTTTTGGATAAGCCCTCGACCGATTAGTATTCGTCAGCTCCACACGTTGCCGTG
>NZ_JALJRM010000031.1:0-53706 GCF_024519685.1 Paenibacillus sp. Pae15
CTCTTTGTGATTATCGACTGGTACAGCCGCAAAATCATCGATTACGAGCTCTCCAGCACATTGGAGAAGGCAGCGATCAGGGCAGTCATTTTACGAATCCGGATTACTTGGATTTATTGGTGAAGCACCAGGTAAAAGTGTCTATGGATGATAAGGGCCGAGCGCGAGACAACAGCCGTACGGAACGTTTCTTTCGTTCGCTCAAATACGAGGAGATCTATTGAACGAGTACGAAGACCCTCAGGCGCTTCGTAAAGCCATTACGGCCTATCTACGCTTTTACCATACCCAGCGTCCGCACCAGTCGTTGGGTTATGCCAAGCCGGATGAAGTGTATGCGCGGACCGCTTGATCGCGTCCGCTCCCCCACTACAATCGAAGGAGGACATAACTTATTTTTTCCGAAATTGTGTCTTGACAACGGGGGGCATTACACGGCTCCGCCGTGCCTCAGGGCTTGAACAATGCGTTCCCTCTATCGGGAGAATATAAAGTAATAGACTCGATTCGTTGATTTATGTTGAATCTGCTTCACTTTAAGTTGTCAGCTCCGTCTAATTAAGTATTAGACTGGCCCGAAAACAATAAGCAGCGATAGTCTAGGACGGAAAAATAAAGGCTTAGACTACTAAAATAGGACAGTTACTTCTGTACGATCTGAATAAGATTGCCGCAAGTATCGTCGAAGACAGCTATTGTGACTTCGCCCATTTTTGTCGGCTCCATTGTAAAATTCACGCCTTCTTCCACTAATCGTTTATATTCTTTGTGAATATCTTCAACGCCAAACATTGTTGCTGGGATGCCATCGGCAAATATCTTCTTTTGATACTCTTTGGCAGCAGGATGGTCATTCGGTTCGAGTAAAAGCTCGGTACCGTCTTGCTCATCGGGAGAAACAAGCGTTATCCACCTATATTTTCCTGCGGGAACGTCATGCTTCTTTACAAAGCCCAGCATTTTTGTATAAAACTCCAATGCCTTTTCTTGATCTTGAACGAATATACTGGTAACAATGATTTTCATAATGCTTTTGCCTCCTTTGATATATGCGACGTTGGTGCTCTTCTAACAAACTGGTTTCAATCAGAAAAAACCATACATTCGTCAGAAGTTTATCATTAAAGTTACTCTATCCATCCTTTCAGCAAGTTTTTAAGTGGTTCCTTGTTAAACAGAATTACTCGATACTTTCCCTTTCGTTTTGATATTACGAGCCCTGCATCTTCCAATGTAGCAAGATGTTTAGCGATCGCCTGTCGTGAAATAGAAAGATTGTGCTTCATAATGAGACGTGCCGTAAGTTCATACAACGTCAGCTCGTTGCGTTCGGATAGTTCGTCTAATATAAGCCGCCGAGTCGAGTCGCCAAGTGCTTTGAAAATAGCGTCTTTGTCCCAATTCATATATCGATTATAAGCAACCCTACAGTTGCTTGTCAAGATAAGCAACTCTAAAGTTACTTGTAAGGCATAACCAACGTATGGTTTCTTATTAAACTGTTGCCAGTTAGCTTAATAATGCCGCCAGTCTAGAACTTTATTTTCGATGTCTAACACTTTATTTTTCAGTCTAATACATATTTTCTTAGCACACCCTCGTCCAGTCAAAACAGTAACAAACGGGGACATCCATATCCGAATCCTTTTGAAAGACGGGAACTTTCAAGTCTCCCGCGGCGAAGGTCAACAAACCGATATCTTTAATGGCCTCGCCCATTCTTGCCCAACATATTTCAAGTTGTAGGTAGGTCATCCCATTCATGTATGTCCGACAATCGACTTAAAATTATTCTTCATGATCCATTTTGCAAAGTATCTGGATCCGATTTTCCCTTTACCTGCTTTAAAGTCGCTACGATAAGAAAGCTGACGATCACCAATAAGAACCAGGAACTCACCTTCCCTAGATGAACGAGACTCCATTCGTCAGTTTGGTTTGGATATTCCCAAGCTCCAAAGAACGTTGCGATATTTTCGGCTATCCATATAAAAAATCCAATGAGCACAAAAGAAAGTGCGAGTGGCATACGGTAACGAGTTCCATCAACCTCGAATGTGACCCATGATTGCCAAAAGACGAAAATTACAAGTCCAGATAACCACCAACGAACGTCAATCCAATAATGGTGGGTGAAAAAATTCAAATAAATCGCAGCTGCAAGAGGTACAACTACCAAAAACGGTGGCCACTTAACCAGTTCAACCTTAAACCTCCTCCACGCCTGGCAAAGATAACTCGCTACACTTGCGTACATGAATCCGCTATACAAAGGCACTCCAAAAATTTTGAAATATCCTTCCTCTGGATAAGACCAGGAGCCCATATTTACCTTGAAAATTTCAAGAGCAAGTCCAATAAGGTGGAACAATATGATAACCTTTAGTTCATCCCGTGTTTCAAGCCCTGAACGCACCATCCACCACTGCATAAGAAGGCAGATGATTAGCAGCCAGTCATACCGTGGTAGGAAAGGAAGTGGCATGATTTTTGTAAAAGCCAAAGAGGCAAAAATAACGACAGGAAACAAACATGATAGGGCCTGCTCCCAACTAAAACGAACGAGTTGTTTTAGTGCTCTCATGATTTGTGACACCAAAGTTTTCTTCTGATATATATATGTAAGTCCTGATTAATATAGTAGCTAAATAGATTTAGGGTTATGTACATAGGTTCACCGCCGAATAATTTCTTCTATTTTAAAAGGCTATTTAAAGAAGATTTATATCATCTAATGCCTTTTTATTTCCGAAATCTTTAGAAATGTTATGAATGGTAAAATTCATGAGTAACTCCCCTTTTATAAGTTTGATTTGATGATGGATATTATTACAGCAATGATAGAAACTAAAACAATAATATCCTGTAAAATATATCCCCACTACATTATCCTTGAGTGTCTTCGTCACTTTTGTATTCTAAAATATCTCCAGGCTGACATTCTAAAGCCTTACAAATCGCATCTAAAGTTGATAATCGAATTGCTTTTGCCTTTCCATTTTTTAATATAGAAAGATTAGCCATCGTTATTCCAACCCGCTCAGAAAGCTCTGTAACACTCATTTTCCTTTTAGCCAACATCACATCAATATTGATTATAATTGCCAAGTTATTCACCTCAGATCGTTAAATCATTTTCTGATTTTATATCTATGGCTTCTTGTAAAAGCCTTTGGAGAACAGCAGCAAAGACTGCAATAATCGTTGAAGCAAAAATAATGCCCAATCCGATTAGCATGATACCTGGGGCGTCTTCTAACTTCGCAGCGATATAGAAGAATGGCAAACCTGGCACATACAAGATACTGATTGTGATTGCACAGTATTTTATATTCTTTAAAGCCTTTACAGATAATTCCGAGAAAGCTTTTTTCTTGTCAATATAACTTAAAAGTTTAAAAGCCTGATACAGAGCGAAGAAAAATGGTATCGCCGATAAATATATAACTATTAAAAAGCCATATAGTACATAAGCGGACTCCGAATTACTTTCTGCTACTTCTTTAGCTAACATAGGCAACCCAAATATACATAAAGCAAGAACTGGAGTTCCGATAATAAAAACAGCTATTTTTAAAAACAATGTTGATCCTTGTTTCATCGAAAGCACCCCACTCATTTGTTGATAATTTGATTATATTGCCCAATTTATCGTTTTGCAATAATTTATTATTAAATTATATTATATTTTTATTGTTTTTATGAATGTATGCCCAATGATTGTTCCTTTCCCCTGCACCCTCTCACAAACCAACCGCAGGATACCGATCAACCCATTTTGATTTCTCTACTATGTCAAGAGAAAATAATTCATGTCCATCCCACTTTAGCCCCACCAAAGCCTCCAATCCCTTGCCACATAAGGGGTTTCAGGATTTGAGGAACTAGTTGGAACGAAATACCAGGAAAATAAAAAGCGTCCGTCGTTTTGGAAGAAATTAGGATAAAAGTTGACAGAGCACGAAAACGGAACGTTGAGAAATGTCCAGGGAAATAAAGAGTGAACAAATGGAGAAGACGAATTGAATCATAGCGGGAGGGGTATATTGGGAAACTGCTTGATAAATCAATATCTTTTCCTATCCCCTCTCCCCTGTATCACTTTAAAAAGAAGAAAAAGCCAAGCATGGATCAGGGCAACCCCCTGCCACGCTCGGCTTCTTGGACATTTTTTATTGTCTCTGGACAGTTTTTATTGCCCCAGGACGGGATTTATTAGCTGTCTACAAAAACTACCCAATATCGCTAACTACTCCACCGTCACGCTCTTTGCCAAATTCCGTGGCTTGTCGACATCGTTGCCGCGGGCCAGTGAGGCATAGTAGCTCAGCAGCTGCAGCGGCACAACGGACAATGCCGGGGTTAACAGAGGCAACGTTGCGGGAATGGCGAACACTTCATCGACTGCCTTGGCAAGCTCGTAATGCCCTTCCGAATGGATGCCGAATACATGCGCGCCGCGGGCCGTAACTTCTTTTATGTTGCTTACCGTCTTTTCGAACAGGTCCTCCTGTGTCGCCAGCGCGATGACCGGGATGCCTTCTTCGATCAGGGCCAGCGTTCCGTGCTTCAACTCTCCGGCTGCATAAGCCTCGGAGTGAATATAAGAAATCTCCTTCAGCTTCAGGGAGCCTTCCAGAGCTACAGCATAATCGAGGCCGCGGCCGATGAAGAACAGGTTGTCGTGCGTGGCGATTTGCTCCGCCACATTCTTGATGGCCTCCGATTGAGCGAGAATACGCTCCACCTTCTCAGGCAGCTCTTTCAACTCGGCGATGACTTCCGCGATGTAGGCATCGTCTTGCGAACCCAGTGTTTGAGCAAGGTACAATCCGAGCAAATAGAAAGCGATCAACTGCGATGTATAGGCCTTGGTCGAGGCTACGGCGATTTCCGGGCCGGCCCAAGTGGTAATGACATCATCCGCTTCACGGGCAACCGAGCTGCCCACTACGTTAGTGATGGCCAGCACACGCGCACCGCAGCGTTTGGCTTCACGGAGCGCAGCAAGCGTGTCTGCCGTTTCCCCGGATTGGCTCACAACGATAACCAACGTTTCCGGAGTAATGATCGGAGCACGGTAACGGTACTCGGAAGCTACGTCCGTTTCCACCGGAATACGCGCCAGCTTCTCAATTACCGATTTGCCGACAAGTCCTGCATGGTAAGCCGTTCCGCAGGCCACAATATGAACGTGACGAATTGCCTTGATCTGCTGCGGCGTCATTCCGACTTCATTCAGTACAACTTTTTTGCCGGACGGATCCAATCTGGAGCCCATGGTGTCACGGTAAGCTTTAGGCTGCTCGTGGATCTCTTTCAACATAAAGTGGTCGTATCCGGCTTTTTCCGCGGTGACGATATCCCAATCGACATGAAATAATTCCCGGGAAATAAAATTCCCCTCAATCGTCATTAATTCGACACCGTCTCTTGTCAGAACAGCCATTTCTCCATCATTCAAAATATACACATTTCGCGTATATTCGAGGATCGCCGGAATATCGGAGCCGATAAAGTTCTCACCTTCACCCACACCAATGATGAGCGGGCTGGATAAACGAACCGCAACCAGCTTATCCGGTTCATGCTCTGTCAATACCCCAAGTGCATAAGCGCCTTTCATCCGGCTGACCGCTTTTTGCACGGCTTTGACAATGTCGCCTTCATACAGGCTTGCAATCAGGTGAGAAATCACTTCTGTATCCGTTTCGGATACGAATACGTGACCTTGCGCCGCCAGCTCCTCTTTGAGCACCATGTAGTTCTCGATAATCCCGTTATGCACTACGGAAAACTTAAGAGAATTGTCCGTATGGGGATGCGAGTTGACATCCGACGGTTTGCCGTGCGTCGCCCAACGGGTATGTCCGATCCCGATCGTTCCGTTCAGCGGCGTTTCTCCGAGCTTGGATTCCAGATTGGCCAGACGGCCCTTCGATTTTTTGACCTGAAGCCCTTCGGATGTATAGACGGCTACACCGGCTGAGTCATACCCGCGATACTCCAATTTCTTTAATCCTTCAATCAATATATTTTGAGAATTACGATTCCCTACATAACCAACAATACCACACATAGAATAAGTACCTCCTACAGTATACAACACATAATCATTCCACTTGATCCCGTCGAACTCTTGTCCGCCCGGTCGCCCGGACGTTTTGCATTTCGACTTACGGTATGGATCATCACCGGAAGGCCCCCGCCGAATCCTTCGAACACCTTCACCTCGTCAACTGAGCCGCCCCCTGATATGCTTTTGCTTTCCGCGCTGTCCAAGAAAATGTACGGATCCCGGCAGTACCCGAGACTGGAAGGACCGGATTCGCAGAAATTTAAACCATCAGAAACAGCCGCTCAGTTCTGGCGCTTCGTATGACAAAATATACTACCCACCTTTCTCTTCAGAATAAATATAATCCCATCTTATTCATTTTGCCATCGATGTGCAACCTCTATTTTTCATGGTGTTTTCATTAATTATTTCGGCACTATGCCCTTATATAGAATCCCAGCCTCACAATTCGGGAGCTGATCCCGAAACCGTAAGGCTGGGGGTCTAACGCACTCAAATTTCCTGCAAAAAGGCGAATTAAGCCAACTCCCGCTGAATCACTTCGGCAATTTGCTGGACGTAAGCTTCCACCTGCTCCTTGTCCGGTCCTTCCGCCATGACGCGGATCAGGGATTCGGTGCCAGATGGGCGGACCAGTACGCGCCCGTTGTCGCCGAGTTCTTCCTCGACTTTGCGTATCGCCAATTCCACAGCGGCATTGTCCTTCAGCTTGCTTTTGTCGGCTACACGTACATTCACCAGCGTTTGCGGGTACTTGCGCATAATTTGCTTCAGCTCGCTCAACTTTTTGCCTGACTTCACGACCGTATCCATCAACTGAAGGGCAGTCAAAATACCGTCTCCCGTCGTATTGTAGTCGAGGAAAATAACGTGCCCGGACTGTTCTCCGCCGAGATTATAGCCGCCTTTGCGCATTTCCTCCATGACGTAGCGGTCTCCGACAGCCGTCTTGGCCGCCTTCATGCCAAGCGACTCGATGCCCTTGAAGAAGCCGATATTGCTCATCACCGTAGTCACAATCGTTTGCTGACGCAGCTTGCCCGCCTGATTCATCGCTTGTCCGCAAATGCTCAGAATATAGTCGCCGTCTACTTCCTCGCCATTCTCATCAATAGCGATCAGGCGGTCCGCATCGCCGTCGAAGGCAAGCCCGATATGAGCGCCCCGCTCCACCACAAGCTTCTGGAGCTTTTCAGGATGCGTCGAACCGAAGCCTTCGTTAATATTGCGTCCGTCCGGCTCCGCGCCGATGGTGATCACCTCGGCTCCCAGTTCCTCAAATACCTTGGGAGCAAGCTCATAGGCCGCCCCGTGAGCGCAATCGAGTACGATGCGGCAGCCTTTGAAGGAAGAATCGACCGTCGATTTTACGTAATCCAGGTACATGTATTTAGCCTGATCGTTGTCCAGAACCGTTCCAATCTCGCCGCCTACCGGCCGCGGAAGCTCGTCAAGCTCCGCATCCATCAACCGTTCGATCTCAAGCTCCGTCTCATCGGACAGCTTAAAGCCATCGGCCCCGAAGAACTTGATGCCATTATCCTCAACCGGATTATGGCTGGCCGAAATCATAACTCCCGCGTCCGCTTTCAGCGTCCGGGTCAAATAAGCAACCGCCGGCGTCGTCACGACACCAAGACGGATGACGTTTGCGCCGATCGACAGCAGCCCTGCCACTAGCGCGGCCTCCAGCATCGGGCCGGAAATCCGCGTATCTCGGCCGATCACGACATTCGGTTTTTCCACTCTCCCGGCAAGAACAAAGCCGCCGCAGCGGCCGATTTTATATGCAAGCTCCGGCGTCAATCCCTGATTGGCGACCCCTCGTACGCCGTCCGTCCCAAAATATTTCCCCATAGTTTATCTCTCCTCAAGTACAATAACCTTTTCATAAGAAAACCTTAAACGAAGCCATTCACTGGATAAGCAACCGCGATCAGAGGCAGGTTTTCTTGCAATAAAAACGGTTCAGCTCCGCAAGTTTACTCTGTCACTAAAAAAACCAATGATCCTTTTATTATCCACTAATCCTTGTATGCGGGTCAAATCCTATGACCGTTACGGTGAAGATGAAGGATTCGCGGTGCCGGAAGGAGCGGAGGCATCGCCCTCCCTGGCACTGATTTCCACCGTCGCTCTGAGATATTCCTGAGACCCTTTCTTTACAAAGGTCGGCAAGTTCCATGTCACCGGTACCTCATGCCGGCCCGGAGGCAAATTGCTCACATCCACAATGCCCTGCACATCCTGGGGCTTCAGCTTTTCAATCCAGTCCGGCGCTCCCTCGACCGTAAGATTCAATCGCCCTGATTGAGGAATCAGCACACTCGTATGAAAGCCGTCGTTTTGACCGATGATCGACAGCGGAATCGACTCCAATATTTTGGTTTGGGACGGCACAATGCTGACGCTCACCGTCACCTCACCGGGATCAATCTGCTTTACATCGCCCCGAAGCGGAATCGGCAGTGTGAATTCTTTATCCTCTTTCAGCCCGGAAAGATCCACCTGCGGCCCTTCGTAGAACTCCAGCCGAT
Organism: Paenibacillus sp. Pae15; assembly: GCF_024519685.1. Classification (NCBI taxonomy): domain Bacteria; kingdom Bacillati; phylum Bacillota; class Bacilli; order Caryophanales; family Paenibacillaceae; genus Paenibacillus; species Paenibacillus sp. Pae15. The sequence goes on from NZ_JALJRM010000031.1 coordinate 8,617, forward strand.
CCAGCATGTCCTGAGCTCCGTACACCGTAACCTTGTCGATGCTTTGGCGAATACCCGATACCGCAAAGCCCGGCGGCGGTTCACCTACCAGCTTCACTTGCAGCGGCACCAGCTTGAACGGACTTGTAATAGGCACTTCCACTTCCACTACCGCAGGATTGATGATGGCCTCCTCGATCGCTTTACCGTCCTTGTCATAAGCAACCAGCTTCGCCTGGGCCGTGACCGGTGAATCCGCCTTATCTACATCCACATCGGCCCGGACCGACTCCACGGCCTCATAGATACGGCTTGGCACACCTACGGTGACCTGCTTCGGTTTAACCACCGGCTGTCCCGCCTTCAAACCGACCGCCGGCGTCCCCGTAACCTGGACCGTCACCGGCATCGATTTGTTTTTCTTCTCATCGACAACCACTTTAGCATATGCCGGTGTGATTTTGACCGATACACTGGATGGGAACCCTACCGGAGTCAGCGGAACCATATGCTCCCCTTTGCCGGTGTTCGTTAAATCCAGCTCCACCGAATAATTGGTCGAATTCAAGACACGCTTCAACGTAGAGCTTCTCCCTGCTATCGTCACCGTAACTTGCGCCGGGGAGATATCCTCAATAAAAAATTGATCTTCATTATACTTGGGCGTGACCGCTACATTCCCAATCGTTTCTTCCACCGTTCCCGTCCCTGTCGATCCGGGAATGGAGCTGCCGTCCATTCGTACGACCGCCCACAGCAAAATACCGATGACGAGGGCCACTACCTTTACGACGTTCGTGTTGCGTAACCATTGGTCCATCTTACCGTCGCCTCCATTTCCAAATGGAGCTCTTTTCCTTGATTTTCATCTTCGGCTTTAATTCCTCGAACAGCTTGGCCAGCAGCGCATCCTCTTTAATGTCCCGCAGGACATGGCCATTCAAGGCCAGCGATACTTGACCCGTTTCTTCGGATACTATCACGCACATCGCATCAGATACTTCACTCATGCCAATCGCCGCCCGGTGACGAGTGCCGAGCTCTTTGCTGATAAATGGATTCTCCGACAACGGCAAATAGCAGCCGGCAGCCATCAGCCTGGATTTGCTGATAATGACAGCCCCGTCATGCAGCGGCGTGTTAGGTATGAAAATATTAATAAGCAGCTCCGAGCTGATCTGCGATTCGAGTTGAATGCCCGATTCCACATAATCGTTCAGTCCGGTTTCCCGTTCGAACACAATCAGCGCCCCGATTTTCCGCTGCGCCATATATTGTACCGCTCTCAGCACCTCGTTGATCTGCCGGTTGATATCCTGCTCCTCAACGTTCGTACGGCTGAAAAGTTTGCCTCGTCCGAGCTGTTCAAGCGCCCGGCGAAGCTCCGGCTGGAAGATGATAATGACGCCGACGAGCCCGAATGTGAATATCTGATTCATCATCCACTGAAGCGTATTCAGCTTGAACCAGGAACTGAGCGCCCAAGTCACCACGACGACGAGAATCCCTTTGAGCAGTTGAATCGCCCGTGTTCCTCTGACCAACAGAATTAACTGGTAAATCACATAGCTGACAATCAATATATCTATAATATCTGTAATACCTATGTCTGTAATCCACTCCATCGCGTGTGCCCCCAACCTGCCGCGGTGATTTCTTTCTATTATTGTCCCCTTCCTTAAATCATACCATATTTACAGCAAAAAACCCTCCCTTTTGACCATCGGTAAGGAAGGATTTATAACAATTGGGACCGATGAACTATTTCGATCCCGATACGAGAGTGAACCATTGATTCATTTTATAAAGTATCCAGCTAAACGCTTCGTCAATTTCTTTAATTTGTCCGGAGATGTGCGCCGTTGAGGCCAGGTTAACTGACCCGTCGATGACAACGATATTGCCTTCAATATCGCCGTCAACCTTGAGTTCTCCGTTCTCGACCGTTAGATCCCCCGCCACTTTCTTCCCTAAGGGGACATAGACCGTGCTCCCTTGGATGACGACCGATTGCAGGTCTGATCCTTTGACAAGCAGTTCTTTATCATCGTTCCATGTGGAAACAAAGACCGACATCATTACGAGAAAAAACACAGCCGCCACCGATACCGCCGGATGCCTGCGTATCCATTGATACCAAGGATGTTGTTCGCGAACGGGAGGCAGGACTTGCATCACCCGTTCCGTAAGCCCTTCCGGCACCGGCTGTGGAGGCCAGGCGTGGACAAGCGCTTCTACCTTCTCGTACTGTTGAAGACGCCGCCGGCATGCTTCGCAAACCAGCAAATGCTCCTTCAGCTTGGCCGACTCCCTCCGGTCTAATCCCCCGTCCAAATACTCGTGCAGCAAAGGGAGGGCTTCCTTGCAATCCATTATAAGCCACTCCTTTCATCTTTCCTACGCAGCTTGTGCAATACATTACGCACGAGCAACGCATATGTTTCAAAATTTATAATACCTGCTCCAATTTTTTTCTTAAAAATTCCCTGCCCCGGTGCAAGCGTGTTTTGATGGTCGTCACCGGCATCGAAAGGACTTCGCTGATCTCCTGCAGGGACAGATCCTGCAAATACCGTAATATGACGACCGCCTTATATTTCTCAGGCAGCGTCTCTATACTGTCGCGAATCTGGGAGCGAGTCTCCGACAACAGCACCTGCTGGTCCGGCGTCTCTTCGCGGCTGGGCAGGGTAGAATACCAATCGTTTCCTTCCCCTTCGCCCATCTCCGCATCCAGAGAATAATTGACCTTTCGTTTGCGAAGGCGGTCAATGCAAAGATTCGTACCAATCCGGTAAATCCATGTGGAAAATTTCTGCTCCTCGTCAAACCGGTCCAGATTCGTGTATACCCTCAGGAACGTCTCTTGTACAATCTCCTCCGCCTCATGCCGATTTTGCAGCATGCGGTAAGCGAGATGATAAATTTTTTCTTTATATAGCTCCACCAATTCGGCAAAAGCCGCCCGGTCTCCCTGACGGGCCAGCTTGGCGAGCCGGGTGTCCAATTGATTCACCAACCTACCTCCAACTCCGAATCGGACCCTGTTCCACCTGCGTCAAAATTCGGATTCTTCAAAGACCATGCTATTCTCTCCAAATCACGATCCTTGCTATTGTAAAAAGCATACCAAATCCTTCGCCCCGCTGTACAGTCTCCTGCAAAAGAAAGTGAAAGAATGCTGCAGATTCGGGAATTTTGGTCGGAATCGAGCGGCGGTCAAACGGAAATGAGCCGTGGAACACGGCCGCAGAATCAGGCGGGCTTTGTTCCATAATGATGAAAATCGTTTTTATTCTATCCAAAAAAGGCTCGGGTATCAAAAAGTAGCCGGATGTGCCGGATCATCCGATCCATTCCGGCGGGATTAAAAAATCCGGGAGGCTTGGCCATGCCAAGTCCCGGATTTTGTATGCGCCGACGTCATCAGCCCGTATTGCGAAGGCCTGCGGCAATGCCGTTGATCGTCAACAGCACCTCACGCAGCAGCGAATCGGCATCCCCCTGCTCCCGCAGCGAACGAAGCTCCGACAAGAGGCCTACCTGCATATAGCTGAGCGGATCGACGTATGGGTTGCGCAAGCGGATCGACTCCTGAATCACCGGTACGTTGTCGAGAATTTCCTGTTGACCGGTAATTTTCAAAATGAGCTCCGAGGTTTGACGGTACTCGTCTTGAATCAGATTGAAAATACGTTCAGCGATGCCCTGATCGTGAATCAAGCTGCTGTATTCTTTGGCAATCACAAGGTCCGCCTTGGCCAGCGCCATCTGAAGGTTGTCGATCAGCGAGCGGAAGAATGACCAATGCTGATACATATCCTGCATGATTTTCAGATTGTCCGGATTTTCTTGATAGAAGCTGTTCAAACCGTAACCGGAAGCGTACCAGGCCGGAAGCAAATACCGGCTCTGCGTCCACGCGAAAACCCACGGGATGGCCCTCAGATCCTCAAAACGGTCGCTGTTCTTGCGTTTGGACGGACGGGAACCGATGTTCAGCTCGCCAATCTCCGGAAGGGGCGTCGTTTCCTTGAAGAACGTCAGGAAATCCGGATCGCGGAAGATCAAATCCTGATACTTCTGCTGCGCCTTCTCGGAAATCCTGGACATAATTTCTTCCCAGCCTTGCTCGGCATCGTTGATTTGCGGGTTCTTTGCCCACAAAGCGCTCGTAATCAGCGCGGATGTCGCTTGCTCCAGACTGCGGTACGCGATGCCTTTCATCGAATAACGCGAAGAAAGCACCTCGCCCTGCTCCGTAATCTTGATGCCGCCGCCGACCGTATCTGCAGGCTGCGCCAGGATACTGCGGTTAAGCGGCATTCCCCCGCGGCCGAGCGCACCTCCGCGGCCATGGAAAAACTTCAGCTTCACGCCGAACGGCTTGGCCGCGGCCGTAATGCTGCGCAGCGCCACGCGCAGTTCCCAGTTGGCGGTAATCACACCGCCGTCCTTGTTGCTGTCGGAATAACCGAGCATGATTTCCTGCAGGTGGTTCGTGCTGTTCAAGCTGTTGCGGTACGCAGGAATTTGGAACAGCGTCGTCATAATTTCCGGGGCCGCATGCAGGTCGTCGATCGTTTCGAACAGGGGAACGGACTGCAGCGTGCAGGTAATCGAACCGTCCTCTTCATGCTGATACAACCCCGCTTCTTTACCGAAGACGAGCACTTCCAGAAGATCGCTGGCCCCCTGGGTCATACTGATCAAGTAACTGGAGATGCAGCTCCGGCCGAATTCCTGCTGGGCTTTGCGGATCACGCGATACACGTCCAGGCACTCCTGTGTCGATTCGGTATAGTGAAGGTACGGTGATGTAATCGGTCTGGGATCGTTCAGGATGCCTGTCAGCAGCTCGATTTTTTGCTCTTCCGTCAAAGCTCCGTAATCCGGACAAATGCTCATTTTGGCCAATATCTCCGTCATGGCCGATTCATGCTCCTTGCTGTGCTGCCTTATATCTAACGTAACAAGGTGGAAGCCGAACAATTCGACTTGACGAATGATCGTCCGTACATACGTATCGGCGATAAAATCGGCATAGTGATTGCGCAGGCTGCGTTCTATCACCAGCAGATCTTCCATGAACTCAGACGGATTGTTGTATTTTTGCCCTTCTCCGACGTTCGGATCGGCCGTATTTCGGATTTTCTGAATCATATACTTTACTTTAATGCGATAAGGCTCTTTCTCGTTGCGCCATACCACATCTGGAGGAAGAATGACGTTGCTGCGGTCCTTTTCAATGGAATCCAGCAGCTCTTTCGTCACCTCGACGATATTCTTGCTGAAGCTCATGTGCCGCATGAGTCCGGTCAGCTGCTCTTCATATTTCTTCAAGACCAGATTCCGGTGCATCGTGAGCGTCTGCCACGTAATCTTGGAGGTAACCGACGGATTGCCGTCGCGATCGCCGCCGATCCAGGAGCCGAATTTCAGGAACGTCGGCACGTACCACGACTCTTCCGGATAATATTTGTGCAGACAGCGCTCCAGCTCCTGATACACTTGAGGAAGCACGTCGAACAAGGTTTCGTCAAAATAATAAAGGCCGTACTTGACTTCGTCAATAACCGTAGGTTTACGGTCCCGCAGCTCATCCGTCTGCCAGAGGGTGATGACCTCACCGAGAAGCTTCTCCCGCAGCTGCTCCCGTTCGCGGAACGTCAGGTTCGGGTTGTCCAGCTCCATAACGTCGTTGGCAATGCGCTTATGAATATCGAGCACCGCGCGGCGGGTCGCTTCCGTCGGATGCGCGGTCATGACAAGCTCCAGCGAGATGCCCTGAATCATCTCCTGCACTTCGGCAAAGCTGATGCCAAGATTTTTCAGCTCGCGAATCGAATCCTCTATCGATCCGGGCTGCACGCTTTCTCCCGCCGTACGCTCATAGTCACGCTTACGGCGAATACGGTGGTTTTGTTCGGCAATATTAACCAACTGGAAATAAATAGCAAATGCGCGGATCACCTGATACCGGATTTCCGGCGCCAGGCCGTTCATCGTGTTTTTAAGTTCGGCATACATTTCCGGTGAATATTGGGCGCGAAGCGATTTACTCATCTCTCTGATTTTCTCTACAATAGTAAACAGCTCATTGCCGCCCTGATGCACAAGCATTTCGCCCAAAATATGCCCGAGAAACCGTACGTCTCTGCGCAGCAGATTGTTGGACGTGTTTTTGTTGATTAAACTAGCTGATTCCGACATGAGTACCCTCCATCCTACCAATGCAAGTCATAGCCACTATTTTATCACATCCGGGCTCAACCATGTAGTACGAATATTCGGTAATTCGAATGCGGCAAGCTCAAATCATCGCCTCATGGCCGGGATGCCTTGCAATAGATGGGAAACAAGGAAAAATTCATCTGCTGTATAACCCCGGGCTTCCCGGAGCAGATTGCGGATCCGATGCTGTTTCCGGCCGGCAGGAATCTTTCCTTGTTTCAGCCGCCAAACTTTACATCGACGGCGCAGAACCGATGCTTCGGAGATAAAATAAAGAGCCGCTCCTTTTAAAGGAGCAGCCCTTTGCAGCTTTGATGATCAGACGCTTCCTACCTTGGACACGGACGGATTCAACACAACATTCCGCCCCTTTGTAAACTGAGGCAGCAAATCCGCGTGGGCGTCCAACAATTCTTTGGTCATATCCCAGATTTCATCTAAAGACAATACGGACGAGGTATGCGGATCCAGCATAGCCGCCTGATACACATAATCCACATTGCCTGTAAGCACAGCCTCAACCGTCAGCTGCTGAACGTTAATATTGGTCATGTTGATGGCTGCCAGCTGCGGCGGAAGGTCCCCCACATGGCAAGGCTGAACTCCTCCCTTATTCACAAGGCAGGGCACTTCCACGCATGCATTTTGCGGCAGGTTAGTGATGAGGTTGGTGTTCAGGACATTCCCCCAAATGACACGGTCGGTTCCCGTTTCAATCGAGTGAATGATCGGAGCGCCGTATTCATGGCTTTTTTCCGTCTCGAACGATTCGCCGTTTTCAATCTTCCGCCTGGTTTCCTCAAACCGCTGCAGGTTTCGCTCACTACGGCGGATATACTCGTCAATCGGAATATCAAAACGCTGGATCAAATCATCCCGCTTATTGAAATAAGGCGTATATTCGGACATATGCTCACTGGATTCGGTCACAAAATAGTTCAGCCGCCGCATCATTTCAAAGCGAACCTTGTCTTTTGCGAATATCTCCTCGTTTTCCATCGCTTGAAAGAGCTTCGGATACAAATCCTCTCCCTTCCACTTGAGCTCCAGGAACCAGGCCATATGGTTAATGCCGGCCACCTTGTAATCCAGCTCTTCTACCGGAATGTTAAGATAGGAAGCCAAATCATCCGCCGTATTCTGGACGCTGTGGCAAAGCCCGACCGCCTTGACGGATCTCGCCTTCGCCACAGCCAGCATAAGCATGGCCATGGGGTTCGTATAGTTCAGCAAAAGGGCATCAGGACAAACCTCTTCCATTTCACGGCAGAAATCGAGCATGACCGGAGCTGTACGCAATGCTCTGAACACGCCGCCAATCCCCAGCGTATCGGCAATGGTCTGTTTTACACCATATTTTTTAGGAATTTCAAAATCCTTTAACGTCGCCTCATGCATGCCCACCTGGATAAGGTTCAGTACATAATCCGCACCCGTTAAGGCTGCCCTGCGATCGAGCGTAGCTTCCACCCGCGCCTGATTGCCAAACTGTTCCACCAATTTTTTGGCCATTTTCTCCGCAGTCTGCAGGCGAACCGGGTGGATATCGGTTAAACTGAAGGTACTGTTCGAAAGCTCCGGATACGATAAAATATCAGAAATCAACCGTTTTGCAAAAACTACGCTTCCCGCTCCAATAATTGTTATCTTAGGCATGTTGGTTCCTCCCATGAAATGATATTCTCTCTCCTATGTTTAATTATTCTTTTGTTCCCGAACTGACCATTCCCTGGACAAAATAGCGCTGGAACAGCAGGAATACGATCATGATCGGGATAATGGAAAGCAGTGTCAGACACATGGTCATCGTCCAATCGATGTAATGCTCCCCTTTGACCATAGCCAGGCCCAGCTGGACGGTGTACATGCTCTTCTCGGAGACTGCGATCAGCGGCCAAATCAGATCGTTCCATCTCCACATGAAGGTGAAAATGACCAGTACGGCGATCAAGGGCTTCACGTTGGGCAAGATGATCCGGTTAAAAATTTTGAACTCACCCGCGCCGTCAATTCGCGCCGCTTCGACGAGGGAGTCGGGGATGTTCATGATGTACTGCCTGGCCAGGAAAAGGCCGAACGCCTCCGCGCCCCGCGGAACGATGAGTCCTGCGTAAGTATTGATCCAATCCAATTGCTTCAAGATATAGAAATTGGGCACCATAATAATTTGCGTGGGAATCATCAAGGTGCTTAAGACCATCATAAAAAGAATCGTTTTGCCGACAAATTGATATTTGGCAAAGGCATACCCCGCAAGACAGTTAATGAAAACCGTCATGATGACGGCGAAGACCGCCACAATCAAGCTGTTCCCTACGTAGCCCATGAACGGAGCGGCATTCAGCGCATCCCCGAAATTGCTCCACATTAGCTTCTCGGGAATGATATGAATCCTGCTTCCAGCCGCTTCTGCCGGCGTTTTTAATGCTGTGGAAAGCATCCAGATAAAAGGAAGCAAAAATAAGACGGAGGCCGCGCAAAGAATCAAAAAGATCGCACTGGTTTTCACAGCATTCCGGTTCAGCTTAGGAATCGACTGAGTCAGGATGGACCTTTTCTTGAGGCCGGTCACTTCATGCGCTTTCATCCTTTCTCCCTCCCTAATCTTAATTGAATCGCAACCAGAACCATCATAATAAGGAACAGAACCGCACCGAGCGCTGACCCGTATCCCATGTCTCCTTCAACGAATGCTTTCTGGTAAATATATTGCACAATCACCGTGGTCGAATGACCGGGGCCGCCATTGGTCATCGTATAGATCAGATCAAATACCATAAACCCGTAAATCACGGAAATGACCAGTACGAACGTCGTAGTATGTTTTAACAAAGGTAAGGTTACATACCAAAACTTCTGCCATGCGTTCGCGCCGTCGATTTCCGCTGCTTCATATAAGGATTCGGGAATGGCCTGCAAGCCTGCCAAGTAAATCACCAGACAATAGCCTGTTCGTACCCAAAGCGTCGTAATGATCACAGCGGGCATAGCCCAGGTAGTAGAAGAAAGCCAGTTGACACCCTCAATTCCAACAAATTGCAGCAGATGATTAAACAGGCCGTAATTCGGATTATACATCCATGACCAGATCAAGCCGGTAGCCACCAAGGAAACAACGACAGGAGCGAAAAACACGCCGCGAAAGAAAGCACGCAGAGGAATCTTGCGGTTGAGCAAAATCGCCCCGGCCAAACCTAAAGCCATGCTAAAGGGAACGGTGCCTAGCGTATAATAGAGCGTATTCCAAAGCGAGATCCAAAAAACGTTGTCCGTCAATAACTGATAGTAGTTGCCCAAGCCCACAAAATCCGGCTTCCCCAAAATCGTCCACTTGTGAAAACTGATGTAAAAGGTGAATAAGATCGGAAAAATCATAAACACAAGGAACAAGAGTATGTTCGGCGCAATAAATAGGTAAGGTGCTATTTTTATCGAACGTTTTTGATACCAACTCATCAGACCAGGCACCGTTAGCCCCCCTATTGAATATTTACTTCATAAACTATTTACCGCTTAAAATATCATTGACCTTCTTATTCAACGTTTGAGCCGTTTGCTCAGGAGATACTCCCTGTGCGAATAAACCTTCCAACGAGTCTGCCAGCGCTTGATTGAGCTTCGCGAAGCTGTTGAGAGTCACCGTGTTGGCCATCGCTTTAGGCACCGTTTTGGATTGTTCAATAAACTTGTTCATCATCGACGGGTCTTTAACACTGTAGTTAAACGGACCCTCGATATCCGTTCGGCCGGGCAGGAACAAGCCCTTCTCAACGAACTTCTTCATGTTTTCTTTCTCACCCATAAAGGCCAGGAACTTCTTGGCCGCTTCAGGATGCTTGCTGTTCACCGGGATCGCTAACGCATTGCCGCCCAAGTCGGAAGCCATAGACTTCTTGCGAGGCATAAAGGTAACTCCCCATTCGTAATCTTTCATTTCCTTCTCCCACCTCGGAATCATCCAGTTCCCGTTGATCAGTAAACCGGCTTTTCCCGTTGTAAACAGAAGGTTATAATCATCGGTTCCCTTCATGCTGTTGCCTTGAGACATATAGTTTTTGAACATGGTCTGCAGGAACTTGAACGTCTCGATGGCTTCGGGCGTGTCTATATTTCCTTTCTTCAAATCTTCCGTTACAAGGGATGCTCCATTCTGGAAGAAATACGGCAATGTACGATAAGCCGATGAGGCAGACCAGTTGACAGCGATACCATAGGTAGCCAGCTTTTGATCCTGCAGCTTCTTGGCCACATCCAAAAGCTGTTCCCAGGTCCAGGCTTCCTCTATTTTGTCCGGGGCTTTGATGCCCAGCTTATCCAGATAGGTTTTATTATAAAAAACGGCTAATGTATCCGTTTGATGAGGAAGACCGTAGATCTTATCCCCGAATGTAACCGCTGTCAAAAGACTTTGATTAAAATTCTCCTTATCCTTGGCGAACGTATCCGTTACATCTAATAAGGCATCTTGGCCGGCAAACTCCCCTATCTTCTGGTATTGGACCCGGAACACATCCGGTGAGCTGTTCCCGGCGATTCTCGTTTGGATTTTCGTGTAATAATCCCCCTGACTCGGAGACGGAACCTGCTGCGCATTGACTTTGATATCAGGGTGCTTGGCTTCGAAATCGGCAATTAAACTTCTAAAGCCTTCCTCTTCACCACCTGCACTTGCCCAATAAACAAATTCAATCGTTTCTTTACTGCCTGAAGCCTGCCCGTTGGTTTTCGAATTCCCGTCACTCTGTGAAGCGGGTGTTTTCTCGGCCGCACAACCAGCCAGCATAGCCGCAGACAGGGCCGCAGTTAACCCGCCATAAACCAATTTGCGAAAAGTTGTTTTCATCTGTCCCCTCACCTTTCACTTCATTAGTCAACCCTTAAGACTTTACACCAAAGCGTAATGCGAGCAAAGCAAACCCTTATGTCCAGCCAAACGGATAATAACGGTTTCATCACCCCTTTCAAGCTAAATGCAGCTATTTAGATGAAAATCCGCAGCTTTCACGAACGATCAACTTCGTTGGAAGATAGCTCGCCATCGGCAGCGGCAAAGAGCCTTCGATCCGCTGAATGAACAACTTGACGGCAATTCGGCCCAGTTCTTCTTTATCCACTTTAACCGTGGTCAACGGCGGATGCATAAACTGAGACATTTCGATATCATCAAAGGAGGTGACGGCTATATCTCCGGGGATCGTTAATCCCGCTTCCTGTATGGCCCGATAGGCTCCCAGAGCCATCTGATCACTGGCCGTAAACAAAGCCGTAGGACGATCCTTGGCCATAAGAATTTGTTTCATCGCCTCGTAGCCGCCGCCAATCGTAAATTGCCCATCTGCGATCCATTCTTTATGAAGTGCAATCCCTTGTTCCTCCAAGGCATTCTTGTACCCCAGAAACCGCTGTTCTTTTTCCAGCGAGACGCTGTTTTGGAATGAGCTTGAACCGATATAAGCGATCTTCTTATGCCCCAAACGGAGCAGATGATCTACACTCTGTCTTGCTCCCTTCTCAAAATCAACGGTGACATAATCGATATCCAATTCAGGGGTACCCCCGACACTGATGATGTATTGCACTTTTTTGGATAACAACTCTAAAAGCTCGGTCGTGGTCGCAATGCAAATGATTCCGTAATCGTTTGCTTGAATTTCATCCACCACACTCATATTGTTCAGATCCTGAGCGTCGTATGTAAAGCCCAAGGTATACCCCTGATCCAGCAATTCCCGTTCTACTCCGTAAATCAACTCAGAAAAATAGGGGTCATGGTATTTATCTTTCATTTTGTTAATAATGAGACCGATTTGCTTTTCTGAAATTTTCTTGCGAATTTGCTCAGTTTTTTTCACCCGCCGGTAACCTAAATCTTCGGCAACCTGGAGAATACGCAAATGCATCGCATCCTCAACCCCATGCGGGCCATCATTTAATACCCTTGAAACCGTGGATATGGAAACATTGACCTTTTCAGCGATGTCCTTTAGCGTAACTTTCATAGGTTCCCCCAGCAGTGAAAATTTTTATATTTCTTCTCATCTTTACTGATATTATATTCTGTATTTTAGTAATTATCAACATATTTTTTCGAGAAATTTCCTGAAAATTTTCTGAAATGAAAGCGATATTTCTCACAATTGTCGATGAAAATATTAAAAAATGCAAAAAGCTTCCGGCACTTGAAGTGTCAGAAGCTTTTTGCATTACGTAAGCGGGTGATGGGAATCGAACCCACGCTACCAGCTTGGAAGGCTGACCGGGGGCCTCCCCTCTTTTATGCACAATTCCGCCAAGCCTTGTTATTACTGCATTCTTGGAATTGGATTTTAGGCTCGCTGCTGCTTCATTTTTCAGCATTTTGCTGAATTTCGTCCCCAATCCGTCCCCAGCAATGACCCGCAATTACAGATCATTATACCGCTTATCCAGACTAATACTACTCGGAAATTTATTCTTCCCTTTGCTTTATGAATTCAGTAACCTTCTTCAAAATTTCTTCGGACTTTTCCTCGCGTTGAAGAACAAGAAAACGTGCAAAGTTGACGATTTGCTTGGCTTCACTCGAAGTGATTTCAATCCCATCAATTTTTTGACCCGGTAAAGTTATATTATGTGATAACTCCCATAAGTCATAGTCATGTTCGTACCATTCATGTAATTCACTTTCTTTAGGTTCCGACAAATTTTTAGGTATTAAATCTACTACATCTATCTTAAAAGCCTCGGCAAGTAAAATCAATGTTGAAAGTCTAATATCTTGTTTTTTATGACCGCTCTCTATATCCGACAAATTCCCCGTAGATAGATTTGTTTTTTTACTCAGTTCGTCAAGGGTCCAACCATATTGCTGCTTTCGGAGTCCCCTAATTTTTTTGCCAATCGCATAAATTAGCGGATACTGCAATTTTTAACACCCCCACTTCAATTTGAAATTTACGTCAAAACGAAATTTAAATATATTTTCGCTTCATTTTACGTAGACTAACCCTTCTCTTTTTACTATAAAACGAAAGGAATTTACAATCCTGCCTATCCTGTTTTAAGCTTACCTCAAACCTCAGAAACAAGCACTAAACAGCCTGAGGGGAAAGGAGAAAGCCTGAAATGGAACAGAAGTCTTGGACACTAGCGGAGTTTTGCCAGCGTCACAACATGAGCCTGGATTCCGGTTACCGGATGGTAAAAGCCAAGAGGCTCCCACATGTTCGTATTGGTGTAGGACGCGGCTCTATTAGAATCACTGCCGAGCATGAGAACAAGTGGCTACAGGCAAACGAAATTTCACAGAATAACTCAGGTTGATCAGTCCACTTAAAAGGAGGCATGACTATTTTGAGAGCCAATAAAGGGCAAAGTCGTAACTGCGCCAACAGTACGACTTTGGATACAAAAAACTTAACCAATCTTATTTTAACCATTCAACAAGCAGGAAGTCAAAAGGAAAAACGCGCCGCGTTCTTCTTGGCGCTGTTTCCTCAAACTACTGTCCCTCAGGAAGCAAGTCACGTTATATGCTACACCCTACCCACCAAATCGAGTATGAAACCTAAAATGATTAGTCGTTTTTTCACACAATCACAGTTCGATGCAATGCTTCGCTTGAACGAATCACTAAACGGAAAAGCGAACATTTATTTCTCGACAACTTTACAGGACGCGGAAGCAGCGCTGAAAAAAAATCCACGTTCACGGGGGACAAGCGAAACAGCAGTTTATCTAAGTTTTCTACACGTCGATATCGACGTGGATGCTCCGGGGTTTCATAAGTCAGCGGGAAAACGTTTGTTCCCGCATAATGAGGCGGCTTTATTGTTTATAGAGAACGGCATCCCGCTAACCCCGTCCATTATCGTCAATACTGGCGGAGGCTGGCATGTGTACTGGCTCCTAGATCAGCCGATGATTCTGCAAACCGAAGCCGACCGAAAACGTGCGGGAACACTCTTAGCCCGTTTCCAACAGTGGATTAGGAGCCTTGCAGGGGAGTATAAGGCAAGCATAGATACTACGGCTGACCTTAGCCGCTTGCTCCGCGTCGCTTTCACTTACAACGTCAAAACAGCGGAGAGAAGGCTTGCCGAGATTATTGAGGTGACAAATCGCCGATACTCTTTGGAGGAAATTGAAGCGCTGCTTCCAACACAAGAACTCAAAAAGAAGGCTGCAAGGCGGCTACCCTTCACTAAGCGGCGGCAGCGATTTCCGAACATTGAATCTATCTATAAAAATTGCCGTTTTATGGAACATTGTCGATCAAGACCTAACGAAGTATCTTATAACGAATGGTTCGCAGCCCTTTCTATTGCCGTACATTGTGAAAACGGCATTGAAGAAGCGCATAAGCTGTCTCGCGGATACGACCGGTATTCCGAGGATGAAACTGAATTTAAGATCGCTGAAGCCTTGAAAGGAAAGCCTAACACTTGTTCCTACATTGCAATTACATTAGGTTCTAAAGGGTGCCAAGGTTGTCCTAAACTTGACGGACTGCGAAACGAGGGTTACGTCTTATGAGAAGCCCAATCGCTTTTGGCTATGAGCGCGAGGATATGGACAAGGAGGCGCTGCTTGAGCGCCTCTCTACAACTTTATCAAATGCCGAACAGAATAAGGAGCAAGCGATTCAACTTCTTTTCAGGGCTGAATTCTTGGAAGCTTTGGCGTGGTTGCAAATTGTTTCTTATCCTGACTTTGTAGAGTTAAAAAAGCAAGCCGAAAAATTAATTCCCAGTTCGGAGTTTAGAAAGGCACTTGCTCAAAAACTCCAAGTCATAAATCGGGAAGCGCAAGCTTTTACAAACAAAGATATCCCGACTTTAGGTGAAGCATTGGAAGACTGCCCGCAGGAGATTGCACATCTTCAATTCCCTTTTGGCTGGTGGATATCCAAGGATGGCGTTTTCAGGAGTCATACCGACCGAATGGGCAATGTAGAGTATGTGAAGTTATGTAGCTGGCCTTTGATTGTCAGCGGCGTGTATAGAGGCTATCAGGACGGTGAAATGAAGCTTGAACTCATGTTTCATCGGTGGGAGGATTGGCAAAAAATCGTATTAAATCGTTCTGATGCCCTAAATTATAAGAAGCTGCAAGAAATAGCAGCGGCAAAAGGCGCTCCAATCGACTCGTCGAATAGTAAGGACGTTGTTCGTTATTTGTCGGCTTTCGAAGCTGCAAATGATGGTAAATACCCTCTGAAACGAACCGTTGACAAGATCGGCTGGATTCCTGAAAGAAAGTTACTTATCACTTCAAATGGTATTTATTCGGTTAATGGAGAACATCTTAACGATTCCGATATTATCTATCAACCGGGGAAAGAACTGATTCAATTCAGCATTAAGCAATGCGATAACTGGCAGGAGACAGCTAAAGCAGTTTTTCCGCAATTGCTCAATTTGAATCATTTTAATGTGACTCTGCCGGTCATCGGTTGGTTTTTTGCCTCTGCGGTTGCACCGTTTATCAGAGCAAAACGCGACAATCAGTACCCGATACTGGTGTGTTGGGGCAAATCCGGCTCAGGCAAAACGACCTTAATTGAGATTATGTTGAAGATAACCGGGAATCCGAATGAACCGCAGAAAATCTCTACACCTTACGCGCTTACGGTTCAATTATCTTCGAACAATACTTTGCCTGTTGTGTTTGACGAATACAAACCATCCGAAATGACCGAACGGACACTAAGCGACTTTCTTAACAAGCTCAAGCTCTGTTACAGAGCGGATTCGGATAGCAGAGGAAAGCCCGGAGGCGTTCAGACTTACACTCTTAGTTGCCCGGTAATATTCATCGGAGAGGATTACCCAAGGGAAAACCAAGCGGTTGTAGAACGCTCGGTAACTGTTCAGTTGGAACGCAACTGGATTGAGCAAAACAAGGTAATGGCAGATTCGGTATTCAAAAACGTAATGAGTAATGATCTTGAAGCGGCCAGCAGTGGATTTTGGAATTTTATTTTCCACTATTTGGAGCAGGGTTTTTTGGATGAGGATATCGAAGAAGCCAGCAAGATAGCCGAAACGTTCGAAAGCATTCATTTCCGGGTGCGCTGGAACACGACCGTCCTTCTTACCGGAATGCGGATGTATCAGCGAATACTTGAATTTTTGAACTGTGAGGTTGCCTTTGGTATTGAAGAGATGAAACGAGCGGCAGTTTACACATTGTCAGCAGCAATGGAAGATCAGGAGAGCATGCTTGACCGGATTTTGCTTGCTTTTAACTATGACCACCGACAATTTTCAGAGTCGGATATTTGGCTCGATCAGGAAAACCACTTGCTTTACGTCACTGCCAGCAAATTCAAAGCATACGTCACGATGAATAACCAGTTTAAGTGTTCAGCAGCCCAATTGAAATATGAAATGGAATATTGTTGTCATAGTGGCGGGTATGTTGGAAATGGCAAGCGAGAGTATTATGTGCAGAAAAAGATTCGAGGGCGAAACGGTTGGCGCTATGTCTTCAATACGTTAAAGTTGGAGGAAGCCACCGGAATTTCAGGGGAAGCATGGCTTCCGAACGAATCCGAACCGCCTGATGAAGTAACCCCGCCACCTGAACGGCGTGTACATCCTGAGCGCTCTGCAAGACTGAAATCATTAAACCGGAAAACGCCTTCTTGAGCGGCGTTTCTGTAAAAATCAAAAGATGGAGTGATTTGTTATGATTATTTTTAATGAAAAAGAAAAGAACTGCCTGCGAACAGTGATTGAATGGGGAGAAGCAAGAGAGAAACATTACCATAAATACAGTCACATTATCTCTAAAAAAGGAAAAATCAAGGAACTGAATAAGGAAGAATCCTTGATTATTAAGCAACATGAAGCAAATACCTGTAAGCTTGAAAGGTTTTTAAACGAACTTGATGAAAAAAGTATTTTACTGTTACTTACAGTAGCACTGATCGGAAGTCAACCTGATGGCTTTCCGGAAATGATTTACAGGGAGCGATTTGAAGCAGCGCAACGCTTGGTACAATCCATTGGATACAAAAGAGAACACGCTATTGATACATTGAAGCGACCACAGGTGGCAGAAAATCTTCTTAAAGGTGTTCAACATCTTGGAAATACGTTTGAATACTAATGAAAAAGGAGCCGTTGCAGGCTCCTTTTTCAAATAAAAGCTCTATCAATAGCTTCAGCCAATTCAACAGAAGAAGGCATAGAATAACGTTTCGTCATATTAATATCAGAATGGCCGGTAAGAGCCGCCACCGTGCTTATATCAGTTCCGGCAGCGACAAGCCGCCGCGCAAACGTATGCCGCAAGGCGTGGGGGTGCGTCCCAAACTTGGCTAACATATGCTGGATTGTCCGAGCTGAAATTCGTTTTTTATGACTGCTCAAAAATAGCGCCGCTTCGTTATCATTCCGTATTGCAAGATACTGGGTCAAATGGTAACGCACTTCACGGGACAACGGAATCGTTCTTGACTTGCCGCCTTTTCCGTTTCGAACGATCATTTCACCGCTCCGTTCGTTAATCGTCACGTCTTGACGGTTCAAGGAGCAAAGTTCGGATACCCGAACGCCGGTTTCCAGCAGCATATACCCGATAGCGATATCCCGCTTATTTCCGGTTTTCTCAATCTCCCGTTTGAGCCGCTTAACCGCTAACTCCTCTAACGATTTTGGAGCCGTCTGCCTTTTGTTTTGCGGCTTGATACGCTTAATGTGTTCAACAATATCGGGACGCTGGATGAAACGGCTGTAGACGCTCAAGCAAGCAACTATTTTATCAACGGTTGCCGCGTTTTTGCCTTCCTGTTCCAATGTCTTCACGTAGGCTTGCACATCATACCTTGTAGGCTCGGTTAAATCCCCGCCGTTTCGATCAAGCCAGCGGCCAAACGCCTCCAAGATTCGCCGGTAAGTCTTGAGCGTATTTTCGGCTTTACCTTGTGCCTCCTGATCGGAAAGAAAACGTTGAACTTCTGCGACAAAATTTTTCATCGTTAATCCCTCCGATAATCATACTTCCGCGCCATTTCCCGTTAAGGTTTTGGCGCGGAAGCCAGCTTCTCTGCAACATTATCATTCCGAATCTTTGATTATTTTACCTCCAAAGATTGCTGCAATTTCCTCCGATGTAATTTCACGAATATGTTTCTTTTTCCACTCTTCAATTGTTTTTCGTTGTTGTTCTTCTTTAGCTTTTTCTCTCTCGACCTGGAGTTTCCTAATGTTTCTTCTCTTCTCAATAAGTTCGAGAGGTTCACAGTAATCACCATTAAAGAGAATACGAGCTTCACGAAGCAATTCAGGCATAAGACCAATTTTTTCAATATAATCTAATTTTACTTTATAATCCTTTAATGAATCCGTTCGATATCTACGGTATTTTTTGAAGAAGCGTTTGAACAGTTTGTTATAGTTTTCTTTGTAATTTTCTTTATTGTAACTTTTACTTCTTACTATGGTATTGATTTCATCTCTCGCACTTTTCAAAGAAACCATTCCCTTCTAAAAAATATCGTTATAATCACAACTTTTTAGTTTCAACATGGCTCTATGACCTAGCTTATAACCTTCATGCGGATTTCGGTACTCCAAGAATAACCGCCTAAAATCCATGTCATTGATAAACGGAACTTTAATCAAACTGTCCGTAGGAGCATCCGTTCCTCTGACAATGAAAAGCCCGGCATAATCGGTGGAGGGCAAGCGTTCAAAAGCAGCGCCATTGCCAAGGGCGATTTGACTGGACGCTTGTGAATCCATCCGGCCTATGCAGCGAAAGGAAATGTTACTCCGAAAATCGGTTGAGCCAAGGCTTTCCTGACTAGGCCGCTGTGTAGCGATCAGCAAATGAACGCCGTTGCTCCTGCCTTTCGCCGCAATCGCCTTCAGGCACGACATTCCTTCCTCAAGTCCCTGCCATTTATCCGTAAACTGTGCGAACTCGTCAAACACGACAAAGAGTTCAGGAAGGTTCGCACCGGTCATTTCGTTGTAAACGGCGATATCAGGCGACACACCCCATTCTTTCAAAAGTTGTTCGCGCCGTTCGACTTCCTGCGCCGCGCTTTTTACCAGTTCTAAAGCGGCTTCTTTCGTCGTTGCTATCGGGTATCCGGCATCTTCCACGAATCCGAAGCTGACCCCGCCTTTAAGATCAATGAACATGGGCAGATGATTTTGCCGTTGAAGCTGCAAGATGACCGAATAAAGAGCAGTTGATTTACCAGCCCCCGTTGTCCCGGCGACAATTCCATGCGGGATTTTCCGGTAATTCCATGTAACCATGCCTTTGCTATTCACACCCACAATGACGCTTTCCGGCATTTGGGCGACAGCATGAAGGTTAATCACGTTCTGGAAATGGATTTCCTTTGGCAGCGGCTGCTTGGCGATTTCAACCCCAACCGTTCCGATTCCGTCATAATCCCGGTGGATGAAGAATACCGGCTTTTTCAAATAGGCTTCGATGCGGGTAATGTTTTCCTCCCAACGTGTAAAGGCAACGGAAGGGATATCCCATATAAAGACTTCTGTTTGGCCTAAATCATGGTGTATAGGAGAGATGGTTGAAACGTCTTTCAAGTGCAGCACTTCGGTTAAAAATCGTTCCCATGCCTGTTTCATGGGGTAGTAATGATGGTTTAAAGTCTGGTTCTGGGACTTGAAATCAGGGACAGGTTTGCTTTCTTTCGTAACCGTATTATTGGTTGATTCTTGCATACTTCCCCTTTGCAGCTTCTGATAGCTGATCGCATGTAAAGCGGTATTGATTTGAGGTACCTTTTTCAAATTCCTGCTATGAAGCAGCGCGTTCGCTTGCTGAAAAATCTGTGACAAGTACGCGTGAAAGAGATGTTCACAAGCCGTATGATCAGCGGTAAGTGAACGGATGAAAGGAAACAGCTTGTAACCGGTATAAAGGCAGACGATATAAAAAAACAAGCCTGTTAAAATTGCAATAGGGAACCAGTGAAATAAAGGGAAATCAGTAAATAACCCCAGTATAAATGTGGTTATGACGGCAAAAGCAAACCCGCTCAGGAGCCACAATAACCGCCTTCTTAGAGCCGGAGCTTGCATCCCCAACCTCAAAGCCAATCGGCGATCTAGCGACAACGTCGGGCGTTTAAGCACCTCATAGTGGGCAATTGATCGCACTACCCAATCAATTGTATTCTGTGGAACATCTACTTCATAATATGGCTTGTTGGCGATATCATTGAGCAGATGATGAGCACGCAGAAGCTCTTCTTGTGCTGACCGTATCCAAATTTCAATAACCTTATTCCGTAAGCGCTCTTGATCGTCATAGCGCCACCAAGCAAGGAAACGCTTGATTGGCGGAAAAAGCGAAGAAAGCTGCTTACGAACTTTTTGAATGATACTCATGGTTTTCACCCGCCTGTGACAAGAACGTCCGCGCCATACGTTCAAAAAGATCAGGCAGCTTCATGTCATGATCGAGCGCAAAGCGCTTCAATTCCTTCAAAAGATGATTGTCAATAAGTAAGGTATATCGTTTGCGCATTCGCTTTTCCTCCTGAGATACAAGAGGGCTTGCAGTGTGATTGAATATACAAGCCCTTCCGGTTTTAACGAAACAAATCGTTTTTCAGCAGTTCTTCAAGGCATGGAGTATCCTTTAAATCAATGGAATTGCCATCAAACTTTAATAAACCTTTCGAAGCGGCTGCTCTAGCTAAATAACACAGATCGTCCTTCTCAAAAGCGGATTTCCCAAAAAATTCAGAGATACTTAACCTATTGCGCTTGGAGTGGAAATTTTCATTGCGAAGGAAGAGAAACAGAGCAGCACCAAACTCCGGCCATTTTCCTTTTTCCACCTGTTCAGAAGCCATAGACCAACCGCCTTCAATGCACTCCACCAACCGTTCCAGCAAAACATTGCCGCTGTCAACAAGCTTTATCGCCGCTGGCACAGAAGGGCGTTTTTTCTGATTCCCGCCTGAGAAAAAAATCCACCAAAGCAACAGCGTCATGATGATATAGCCTAAAAATGGCATAAGCAAACCTCCTGATCATCTTTGATTCTCCTACCTGCGACAAATAGTAATTACATGCGCTCCACCCCCTTTTAACATAACCATTACTTTTCACGCCTCCCCGCCGACAACACCGTTGAAACATCGGAGTAAAAATGCACAAAAATCTTTTTTATAGATTCTGCACTTTTATAGAGAAGCGATTGAGAAGATGTGAAAATCGTAGAATTGACCAAATACATAATTTAATGAACCTTTTTATACTCTAATTTTGGAAAGGTAGCACTCTGATAAAGTTAGAAAAATGAAAAAAGAATGCGCGTCATAATAAAGCGTGACACTGCATTCTTCGTAAAGTGAATATTAGTTTTTCTTAAAATGAGGCCGTTTTCGTTACTTTTGACCAGCGATTTGTTACCGCATATTACCGTCAAAATAGCTGAAAACCCTTGATTTATCTATATTTTTATTTTTATTGATAATAAGGTAACAAAGTAACAGGATTTGCGAGGGGATATACACAATCGGTGCGGCAAGCAATGAAGCCGTGGGATGAGATTGCATCAAATCCTTGTATAGAAGCATAGGTGTATGAAAAAAACTTGTTACCTTGTTACCGAACCTGAAAACCCTTGTGGTTCTAGGGATGAGCCGGTAACAGGCTATCTTCCCGGTAACAATTTATAGCTGGTCAAGATACCGGGGAGAGCTTTCGCGTTCTCGGATATAAGCCAATTCCCTCTTGTGTCGCAGATCGTGTCCGGCTGATTTCAGCAAATACGGAATGGCCGCTTTAGCGAGGGCATCCATCGAGCCGAAGCGCTTGCCGGTAAACGGGCATTCATATTGTGTTTTGGTTTTGACTTGGGCGGTTTCGGCTCCTTGAGGAAACAGGATATTATAAAACGATTGCTGCGCTGCTTCAATGACTTTGGTAGCATCCTGCTGCTCATTGTTCTTTAAATAATTCTGCCAACGTTCCTCCGCATGGCGGCGGGGGTAGCCGGTTGGTTTGGCTGCTGGCGCTTCTGCTTGCCCGTGCAAAAGGCGCTTCAAAAAAGCGGCGACGGTGAGGCCGGATTGCTGAATTTGCACCCATTCGGCTTCTGTGAGCGTCAGAGATACTTTGAGGGTATTTCCTTGGGCTTTCCGTCCAGCGCCTTCCCTTTTGCCACCTCTTGGCATTGTAATCACTCCCTAAGAAAAAAGAAAGGCGAAGCCGAACGTAAATTTGCGCAATATAATCAGTTTTTTTCTGTCCAAATCATTTCTTGTCAATTTCAGTAAGCGTTACATCATATAAATGTCCGTTAGGGGTAATCCAACCATTAATTTGTAGTTCCTTGATCCCCACAATATTCAATTCAATATCTACAGGTTCTTTACCTCTACCGGCCTCTGCAGAGTACAACTCTTTACCGTCCCCATAAATAACAATATAGTCAGTGCCGTCAGTGTTTGTAGTATTGTCATCAGATACAAACTTTGCTTTCAGTGTCTTATAATTCCCATGCAGAAGATAACTTACATTTAAGGAGTGATTATAGCCTGTCTTTTCCCCAGCATAAAAACTAGCATAAAAATCATTTATGGCGGGCTGGTATGTCTTTTGAAGCACCATGAAAGAATTTAGTTCTTCTCTATTTATAATTGCTCCAGTATAAGGTGTTAATTCCTGTAGAGGAATGATTCTTCCCGATATTTGAGAATTATCGCCAATCAGGACGGTATTCGTTTTTTGATCCCATTGTACGGGTTTTCCAAAAGCTGTTGCTATTGCTCTTAACGGTAAGTAGGTTGTCCCATCAACAATAAATGGCTCAATGGCCTTGCCTTCAACATCTTTAGGTTGAATAGTTATCCCATCAACTACAACCTTGATATTGTTAAATACTGCATTGATGGATTTGAGCGCCGGAGCGCCGAATGCCGACGTACTAGCAAGGAACAGAGTAGCAATTGTCGCTCCAACGGTATAATCTCTTAATCTCGCTGACCATTTTTTCATGTAAATTGCTCCTAATCGTTGATTTTTTTATAAGTGTTACCGGTTCATTAATGTAGCTGTTAAAGAAGAAGTCATCTGCTTTGTGGTCTAAAATAGTTATGTCAATTTGCTCCTGATTAAACTCAACTTTTACTTTATATATTCAGCCACCCCATATTTGTCTACTTTTTAATTACTTATTCTTTTATAGGTTATTACTGGCTCTTTAATATAACTGTTAAAGAATAAGTCATCTGCCTTATAATCTAGAATTGTTATGGTAATTTGCTCCTGTTTGAACTCAATTCTAACTTTATAAGTCACATCATCCTCTAAGAAATGGATACTTGTTTCCGCTACGCCATTGCTGTCCACAGTAAATTCATCCATGTCCCAACTTCTATTGCTTGTGCCTAGCCATTCCTCCACTCCATTAACAACATCAACATGTGAAATATCCAGGAAGCCGTTAAGTATTTTAACGGTGCTTCCCTTCGCTTCTACGGAGAAACCTATTTCAGTTTCTATTCTTGTCTTCTTATCCTCAGTCCATCTCTCCAGTTCAGTTCTCCAAGACCCCACGTATTGCTGAATATTAAATTTTCCACTAGGTTCACAGACTGTCTGTTTGCTATTAATTACTACCGTTTGATTTTCCCCATCCCACCGCACTTCGCTCCCCAAATTTTCCGCTATATAGCGGAGTGGAACGTATGTAGTTCCCTCATAAAGAAAAGGCGATTGCTCCGGCATCTTGGATTCCCCATTGATTTTTACATCTTTGACACCAAACATTACTTCAATTGTTTTTGAAGACGATGCTGCTGCAACCCCTATCGAACCGAATACTATTGCTCCAGCCACAAATCCTAAAGTAAACCTGAACCGCTGCATGAGCATGAAAATCACTCCAATTTATAGATATTTAGATAAGGAATATATGAATTATGCTACGCGAACTTTAATTCGCCAATTATTTGACGTTAAATAAAATTCACGTAATGGTTAACATTAGAACAAACATGTTAAGAGTTGTTTGTTCATTGAAATTAATCGAAGCAAGAAAACAAAGCGGAGTCACTCAAGAAAAACTATGTCGGGCAGTTAACATATCTTTAAAGCATTACCAAAACATAGAGCATGGACTTACAATTCCAGCCGTAAATATTGCCCTTCATATTTGAGAAATCCTCAATAGACCCGCGAAAAATTGATGAATGGAAAGACCGTAGGCAACCATCTTAACATGCTTACGGTCTTTTGCTTTTCAGCACAAGTATATTAGGAAAACTTTTCATATTTCTACGGACTATGAGTCACATAAATTGAAAATCGACAAAAATCTACACCATGAAGACAGGCCAACCGATATAGATTATAGAATTACGGATGTGTTGGAGGGCTTTTACATATGGATATTCGGTCTGAATTTGGAAAAAGAGTGCGGGAGCTTCGAGCGCGAAGCGGTATGTCACAAGAACTGTTAGCAGATCGTTCAGGATTGGATAGAACTTATATTAGCGGCGTCGAGCGTGGAGAGCGGAATATAAGCTTGGTGAATATCGAAAAAATTGCCGCCGCGCTAAATGTATCTATTGAATATCTGTTTTCGAGTGAGCGGTTTTCAGCGAATCTGGCTTACCAGCAAAAGGACTTTAAGGTTCCCTTTTTGGAGCGTTTCAAATTCCATTTGGACACTGATAGGAAAATTTTGGCCTTTCAGGTGAACGGACTATTAACGGGAGAAAATGTGGATTATATGTCTCGTACTTTGTTAGGCATTACGTCCGCCTTTTCACAAGGTGAATTGAATATTTTCGTAGATCACCGCGAGATGAAAGCATCGGATGGTGAACCCGTCGTATATTCACCTGAGGTAGCGGAGCGAGCGGTTCAATTCCAGCAAAAAGTAATCTCATGGGGTAAACAAGCGGTGGTGCTGTGCAATTCGGAATTTATGGTTCAACAAATGAACCACGTAACGACAATTAGCGGAATACGTGACAAAGCGGTTCATCTGTATGGAAAAGATAAAGAGATGATCGGCAGGGCATATGAATTGCTGGATATTAACGGAAATGAACTGATAAAACCTATGAAATAAACCGATACGGTCACAAAAAAGAAGCCGTAATAAACGGCTTCTCCAATCGATGTAGCTTCGCTAATTTTTAATATTCTTCTGGGAGCAAGATGGTAACCACGAGACCTTCTTTCGAGTTTGGCCCGTAATCGTCAACGATAAGCCATACATCCTCATAAATGCCGGGATAAAGAAAAGCAGATTCGGTCGCGATCAATTCTCCATTACCGTTTGTAATATCGAAACTATCTCCTTCGGCTGCATGTGCTACCGTCAAATAGTCATATGGGTCTGCCATATAACGGTCAAGAGCGATTCTAAAGAGCATGTCTGTTGTCACTTCTGGCAGTTCCATTGCTGTGACGCCTCTTGTTTGAAGTAATGTTACATTGCGATTTGTTGGAAAATTCATTGGAATTGCTCCTTTGATAGTATTTGAGATTCGCACCATTGTTGTGCGACATGCTTAGTAATTAAAATTCCTGTGTGTAGTTCCAATACAAGAAATTTCGAAGGTGAAGAGATCAGAATTTTTCCTAAGCCATTTTGTAGATTTTAAGCGTGAAATAGTATCCGTGAATTCAAGGTTTGTTCACGGATTTGTTAGTGGCGGATTAACTGCTTGGTGATGATTAAGTGTGGATAAAATGTGGATGTGGTATTGAATTTACGGTTTATGGAAACGGCATGTATTGTCAGTTTATTGGGGTATTATCGAATTGGATAAATGAGGAATCAGAGGAATTTGATCATTATTGGTGAATTCAAGTGGAAATGTCGGGTTAGAGGATACGGGGTATAGGAGAAATATAGGTTAAATATCAATTGGCAGGAGCAGGACGGAGAAGCTATAACCGTTGGTATTCACGTAACGTTGAAGCTCCGCGGCGCGGTTTTCCATCAAGGCGATAATGTCCAGCGGCGCACTTGATGAGGCGCTTTTTGCAAAGTCGTCAAGCCGCTGAAACGTATTGGCTATGTGGTAATGCGGGTTATCGACAATCAAAGCTTTAGGTGTTTCTCCTTTGGTCACGGCATCCAACATTTTGACTGTCGGTTGCGCCTCAAGACCAAGTGTTTCAATGAATCCTGCTTGTTCCATAGCCCACTGTACCCGCGCTAAATCGACTTGCAGTAAGCTTCGTCCGCGAAGCGTTACGCCGCGCATATTTAATTCATTAACACCATGCTGCAAGAGCCGGAAGATTTTGTTTTTTCGCTTGTCTATCACGGCCTCAATGTATCCCCAATCCGTAAGCGCCCTTGTACGCTGGTAGATCGTGTTTTTTGGCCGCTTGTCGGGCATGAGTTTAGATAAGCCTTGAATTCCTATGTGGCCGTATTTGCCAATGCATTGCATAATAATATGGTCAAGCGTCAGCAATTGCCGCTTAACAGCTTTTAGGGTTTCGGGCACCTTTGGAGCCTCCTTGTTTGGTTTTGTGCTGCGCCAGCAGTTCAACCGCCTTTGCCATAAATAAGACGTGTTCTCGTTGCTGCATTTCTAGTTTTTCTTTGGCCTTCATTGGTTTCGTCTCCTTTCCTTTATAACCTTAGTATACAGGCATCATTTATACATTATCAACATAATTTGATATTGCTATTGGATAAATTGATATGATACAATTTGACTGAGAAAGGAGGTGGAACAAAATGAATGTAAAAGAATTTGGCGAACATCTAAGAAAATTACGAAAAGCCGCAGGGCTTACGTTAGTTGAATTAAGCAAATTGTCGGGAGTCAGTCATCCATATTTAAGTCAAATTGAAAATGGAGCTAAGCCACGTTCTCCGTCCCCTGAAATTTTAAGCAAGCTTGCACCATACCTAGGGGTTAGTCATATGGATTTGATGTATGACGCAGGGCATTTGCCATTTCACGACCCAAGCCCTCCCGATGATGATACTACGCCGCTGCCTTACGGTTTGGATATCCTGACCAAACTGGATGATATTGAGAAATACTTGATTTATGATTTTATAAAGTACAAAGGCGTTGTTTTAACAGACGATGATAAGAAGAAACTGCTCGATTATCTTGATTACTGTCTATATCAAAAACAAAAGGGTGAGTAGCAAATGCCGTCAATCGAGAAAAGAGGCGAAGCATACCGCCTTGTAGTAGAGGCCGGTTATGATGCAAAAGGCAAGCGCATTAAGCGCTATAAGACAATCCGAGTCGATCAAAAACTGACTCCGAAAAAATTGAAGGAATATCTTCAAAAGGAGCTTTTAGCTTTTCAGAGCGAAGTTGAGAGTGGAACATACATTGCACCTACTCGCATGACGTTTGAAACCTTTGCATTCAATGAATGGTTGCCGAAGTATGCAGAAAAAAAATTTAGTCCGCTTACCTTGCGCAATTACAAAGATCATTTGGAACGTTCAATCTATCCAGCGTTTGGGCATAAACTGCTTCATGAGATTAAGCCGATGCACATTGTTTCATTCCTGAGTGAATTAGAGAAGCAAGGAACACTAAGCAGCGGCACAATTTTATATCTGTACAAGGTCTTAAAGTCCGTATTCAATAAAGCCTTTGATTGGCGGCTTATTCCGAACAATCCGATGATCGGCGTTGACCGACCAAAAGAAGTGAAGAAGAAAATGCGGTTTTACGATGAGACGGACGCACAGGCCGTTATCGCCGCGCTGGAGCATGAACCTACAAAATGGCGGCTTTACTTCTTGGGAGCCATGTTAGGTGGTTTCCGGCGCGGAGAACTTGTAGCTTTAGAGTGGCCGGAGGTTGATTTTGAATCCAATACAATTCGCGTGATTAAATCCATATCGCTAACAACCGAAGGCGAAGCGCAGGAGAAGCGGCCAAAAACGGAAACATCGGAACGGGAAGTCGATATGCCAGAGTGGTATATGCAGGAGTTAAACGCATTTCGCCAACAATGGGAAGCCGAGCGGGATTTGACAGGTAACGAATGGAAAGGCGGCGACCGGCAATATGTATTCCATAACGGCTACGGCAAGCCATATTACTACAATACGCCTTCAATGGTGTGGCGACGTTTTATACAGCGTCACAGCCTCCCAGAAGCCCGTTTACACGATTTAAGGCATACAGCAGCCACCTTGTTGATCGAGTCCGAAACCGACCTTAAAATCGTTCAAGAGCGGCTTGGACATACGAAGTATTCGACAACGGCTGATTTGTACGCGCACGTTACAAAGAAAATGAAAAAAACTGTTGCAGACCGGCTTGATAAATTTCGTCCCCAAACCGTCCCCAACGTTTAATATCCGCTAAATTAACCCTCCATATTCAGCCCCCGGAAAGACAAAAAAACCCTTGATGTACAAAGGTTTTTGGCTTGAAAAGTTTGGAGCGGGTGATGGGAATCGAACCCACGCTACCAGCTTGGAAGGCTGGAGTTCTACCATTGAACTACACCCGCATCGATTGATGGTCGGGACGACACGATTTGAACATGCGACCCCCTGGTCCCAAACCAGGTGCTCTACCAAGCTGAGCTACGTCCCGTTAGCTATGAGGCTGCTTGCAGCCCTTGTTTTACTACGTGCCCTGAGAGATTCGAACTCCCGACCTTTTGATTCGTAGTCAAACGCTCTATCCAGCTGAGCTAAGGGCACATATTCATTATTGGAGCGGAAGACGGGATTCGAACCCGCGACCCTCGCCTTGGCAAGGCGATGCTCTACCCCTGAGCCACTTCCGCACTGACTGGCGGGATTGCTTGGCCATCCCTCAACAGCGACAAGAATTAATATATCATTTTCTGAAGAGAAATGCAAATGTTTTTTTGATTTTTTTTAAACGCTGCGAACAAACCTGTAGAGACGGACAATCCAATAAACGAACAGCCCTTGGATAGAATACCATTATTCTTTACAAGGAGAGAACCGAATATGAAAAAAACGGCGATTATTCAATCCCGCAGGTGAAAAAGAACGCCTGAAAAAGCCGTTTATGGATTGCTGTTTACAGGACGAGAGGAAACGGAAAATACCCTTAGACAGACGATCTGTCTAAGGGCGTACTGTATAATAACGGTTAATCCACATGCACCCATACTCTGTTATTTTCAACCGATACCTCGTACACTTTCACTCTGTACCGGTCCGGGTCGACCAGCGCCTTCCCCGTCTTCACGTCAAACTCCCATGCATGCCAGGGACAGGTCAGAATCTCGCCTTCTCTTCCGTAAATGTATTCATGCGGCCTGGATTCCAGCGTCGTTCCCGTGAACTTCCCTTTACACAGCTCGACCTGCTGGTGAGGACACACATTGCGGATCGCATAATATTCTTTGCCGTTATAGTATACGCCGATGCTTTTTCCCGCAATCGTTACAATCTTGCATGCTCCGGCTTCAAGCTCTTCTACTCCGACGGCATCATACTTCGTCATTTCGCTACACCTCCTGCCAGCAAGCCTCTTTCCTGCAGCTGATACATCTCGGCGGCGTTCTCATCCGCTACCCGCCGGCGCATCTCTTCAGGCAGCTTGTTCAACACGAATAATGGAGCGTCGTTGTCCCAATGCGGATAATCCGTCGAGAACATTACCGTTTTTTCGGCTCGCATCAATTGGAGCATTTGAACCAGTTCCCTGTTGTCCGGCTCTTCGATCGGCTGGGTCGTCAAGCGGACATGCTTCAAAATATATTCGCTCGGCTTGTACTTCAACCACGGCACTTCGCTGCGCATCGCACGGAAGTTTTTGTCCATCCGCCACATCAGATGCGGCAGCCAGCCCAAGCCGCCCTCGATAAAAGCCACCTTCAACGTCGGGAACGTTTCGAAAACGCCTTCACAAACAAGGCTGTTCAACTGCGACATGTGGTGGATCGCCAGGATGTTGTGGCGCTCAAAGTTCGTCGTCGGGTACCCTGCTGCCGTTGTCGGCGGGTTGATGCCGTCTCCTTCCCCGCCGCCGTGAATCCCGATCACCAGGTTGTTGCGTACCGCCGCTTCGTAGATCGGATAGTAGCGTCGCTGTCCGTAAGGCTCGCGTGATCCGGACGTCATAAGCACTTGAACTACTCTCGGATGCGACCCCAGACGATCGATTTCTTTGGCGGCGAGCAGCGGGTCTTGCGTTGCGATGACAATCGACCCCAACCAGCGCTCATCGCTTGGAAGCCACGTATCCATCGTGTAGTCGTTGAATGCGGAGGCCAGCGCCGCGGCGTAATCCGGATTGTTGTGCGCCGAGATGGACAACAGGTTGCCTGTCAGAATCGCTCTTTCTATATTGTAGCGATCCAGTAAATCGGCCTTCGCGAATTCGGGGTCGGAGCCCGGAGGAAGTCCGTTGCCGGGTGCTGCATCGCTGCGTTCCAAGGGGATCGGACGGTACAAGAGAAAAGGCAATGTCGCATTGTGGGCCTTCAATCGATCCCACCATACCCGCGGCATATAAGGCTTCAAATCGTCATAGCTTTTGACACACTGATGCACATCGCAATCGATAATCCCGTGATTGAACTTAGAAGCTTTCTTCGTCGCAGACGCTTCCATACGTCTCAACCTCCTGTTGTTTTTGAATCCAGCCTTCGACCACAAACCGCGTACATCCATGCTTGAAATGGCCCCATCAGGCCAACATGAATGCATGTAAATTCCTTACAATACAGACTCCAGCAAAATGTAAACGGTTCCATTTTTGTGCCATCCAGCTCTACTTGTTATAGTTTTTTCTGTAGGTCACATCCTTCAACAGATCTTTGATCCCCGCTTTCCATCTCTTCAACATTCTAAATCCTGTTGTAAACAGAGATTAACTGATATCTAATATATCAGTTAATCTTTATACTTCACATTATAGCACAATCAACCCATCTGTCAATTCACTTTTTCTATATATTATTTCTGCCTTTTTACGACCTCTGCGACCACTTCCAAATCTTTCAGATCTTGTTCAAGCATCTTTTTAAAGTCTGCTCCATTCTGATAGTCAATGAACAGGTTTTGTTTATTCATGAACGCAATAAATTTGGGATCCTTCACTGCCTTGGCGAGAGCATCTTCCAGGATCTTTATGATTTCGTCGGGTGTACCGCCTGGTGCGGCAAGACCGCGATAGGCATGGGCAATCACGTTGATCCCTTTTTCCTTCATGGTCGGCACATCTTTAAAATAACCTTCGTCTCGTTTATCCGCCATAAGGGCCAACGGACGCAATCCCCCGCTTTCGATGTGATTTTTTACTTCACCGATCCCATAAATTCCGAATTCGGCTCTTCCGCCCAAAACCTCTATAATGGCCTGCCCCGTGCCTTGGAAAGGAATCGTGACAAAATCCAGATCGGCAGCTTCGGCAAATGGAATGCCGTAATAGCTTGGTGTGGAGGAGGAGGCGAAATTCAGCTTTCCCGGATTGGCTTTGATATCGGCAACCAACTCTTCAAATGTTTGATATTTTGATTTGGAAGAAACAACCACCATGGCGGGATCCGTATTGACCTTACCGATAAACTTAAAATCGAATGTTTTAAACGGGGCCAGACCGAGCACAGGAAGGGCTGCAATTTCACGGTTTGCCGCCGTTAATTTGTATCCGTCGGGCTTCGCTTGAAGCCCTTCATTCATGCCTACCGCACCGGATCCGCCGGTTTTATTCACAATAACGACATCCTGGCCAAGCACCGTCTTCATCGATTCAGCCAGAGCGCGCCACATGATATCCGTCCCGCCTCCTGCAGCAAAAGGAACTATGATTTCAATCGGCTTCGCAGGATAATTAATGGTCTTTTTTTCTTCTTTCTTTTCCGGCTTCGTTTCCGCCGAACTCGAATTCACGTATTGATTTCCGCAGCCTGAAGCGAACAGAGTCATCAGAAGAAGAGAGCCTGTTGCAATGATGGCCGATGTTTTTTTCATACCGGTTATCCCCCTAGTCGTATAAGATCAAAATCAGGAGCACTTCAGTAAAATTTTCATTACGCTGCTTCCGCTTTCCATTTGCCTGAATCCTTCCTCCAACCGCTCCAGAGGATAAATTTCAGTAATCAAACGATCCAGCGGCAATTGACCGGATGCGGACAGCTGTATCGCTTTTTCAAAATCCTCATGCTCATACACTCTTGCTCCGGACATTTTTAACTCCCGCCAGAAAAACCGGTGGAGGTCCACTTTCGGCGGCTGTGTAAAAATCCCCACCACTACAATGCGGCCACGCGTACGGGGCAGTCGGGTCATGACTTCCGCTCCGGCTGCCGATGAGGTGACTTCGAACACGACGTCGGCTCCTGCCATTCCCGTTTGTTTATTGACATATTCGACAATGTCTGCTTCTTTTGGATTGATCGTATCCAAACCGAGCGCTTTGGCTAATTCCAGACGAAACGGATTGATTTCCGATATTAATACTTTGGCTCCCGCTTCTCTGGCTACCAGAGCAATCAGCATGCCGATCGGCCCTCCGCCAAGCACGACAATATATTCCCCGCTTGTTACTTCACCGATTCTTACATCGTGACATGCCACAGCCAGCGGTTCGATCATGGCCCCATGCTCTAAGGATAAGCTATCCGGAAGACGGTGCAGGGTAAAGGCAGGTACCGTCCACAAGCTTTGAAAGGCTCCGGGCGTTTCAATGCCGAGAAATTTCAAGTTCTGGCAGATGTGGTTGTGTCCGGCTGAACAGGCTGGACACTGACCGCATGGGCTTAGAGGCATCACCGTCACACGGTCTCCAACGGCATAACCGGTAACGCCCTCTCCTAACGCATGAATCACCCCCGACATCTCATGACCCATAACATGAGGAAAGCTTACTCTTTTGTCCATATGGCCGTGAAAAATATGCAGATCCGTTCCGCAAATGCCGGCATGCGAAACCTCAATTTGCACTTCCCCTGTGCGAGGCGGCACACTGAGGCCTTCTCCTACCCGAATCGTTCTGTTTCCTTCATAAAACGCAGCTTTCATCATCATTTTCTCCCCACGTATTTATTTATTTGTTTCACCCGATTAAGCAGATCATGATGCCGCATTCCCCTTACGCTGTTTACCCGACACTACATAAATGAAGGAAGCCAGGTAGATAGTATGGGAACGTAGCTGATGATTAGAACATCTAAAGTTAAAATGCCCAGGTATAACAATACAGGACGAGTCAATTGGCTCATTTTCAATTTGGCAATTTGACAGGCCACCACCAGATTTACGGCTACCGGCGGAGTTAACATGCCGATCGCAACGTTAACCACCATAATAATCCCGAAGTGAACAGGATCGATTCCAAATTGTATAGCAATCGGAGCCAGAATAGGGGCTACAATAATAATGGTGATTAACGCTTCCATGATCGTTCCCGCAACAAATAAGAAGATATTGACCAACAACAAAAAGACAATAGGATTATCCGAGAATTCGGCTATCGCTTTACCCAGCCTTTGCGGGACCTCTTCAACGGTCAAGATGTAACCGAAAATCGATGCATAGCCTACAATCATCATGATGACTGCGGTCGCAAGAATCGATCTGGAAAAAATGGGCATTAAATCTTTCCATTTAATCTCGCGATAAACGAACATCCCGATGACAAAACCGTAAACCACCGCAATGACAGAAGCCTCTGTGGGTGTAAACCAGCCTTTATAGATCCCCCCGAGAATAATGAAGGGCATGAGGAGGGCTAACGCCGAATCCAGAAATGCTTTCCACAAATCTTTCAACCATTGACGTTTGTTTGTTCGATTGACAACGTCAAAGCCTTTCACTCTCGCAACAATGATAATGACCAGAATGAGGGAAAGACCAATCATAATACCTGGAATAAATCCGCCCAAAAATAAGCTGCCAACCGAAACGTTCGCAACTAAACCATAAACGACCATGGGAATGGACGGAGGAATGATGACTCCAAGCTCACCGGAAGCGGCACATGTAGCCGTGGCGAAGTTCTTCGGATACCCCTTATTCTCCATCGCCGGTATTAGTGTTGAACCCACTGCTGCCGTTGTTGCAGACGAGGAGCCTGAAATGGTCGCAAAAAACATGGAGGTTAACACAGCTACCGATCCCAGACCGCCCCTGAACCAACCGACCAGAACATTCGCCAGGTTAATTAATCGTCTGGACATGCCGCCAGTCTGCATCAGGTTACCCGCCAATATGAAGAAGGGAACCGCCATCAGAGCAAAGGAGTCCAAGCTTTCAAATACGGATTGAGCCACTGTAATCAGAGGAATCCCTTTCAAATATAAAGCCACTAAGGAAGCAAAGCCCAAACAAACAGCAATCGGAAGGCTGATGAACAGAAAAACAATAAAGGAAATGAACAATAACGAAATCATACGGCGATCTCCTTTCTGTTCTTCTTGTAATCTTCTATTGCCGCCTCGACTTCTGCGTTTATTTCTTCATCTGATGTATCCAGAATATCCTTTTTGTTAACGTAAATATCGATTAAAGATGTGACCGTATTCAAAATCGTCAAAGCTGCGCCTATGGACATCGCCGAGTATACGTAAACCATCGGCACTTTCAAGACGGGAGCCTTTTCTGAGAATCCGAATTGTGCCATTTCTAAGCCAACAAAGAAAATGCACACATAAAAAACAAGAACGAATAGATAGGCAGTGAGTTTCAATATTTTTCCCGCTGACGGCGGAACGACCTGAATCAAGATTTCCACAGCTAGCGAATCGACTCTACGCGCAGCAACGGCTGCACCGATAAAAATGGCCCAAATCATGAGATATCTTGCCAATTCCTCCGTCCATGGCACCGATGCCTGAATGCCCAATTCGCCAAGTACAAATCGAACGAATACCTGCACAAATACAACGGCAGTCATCAGTGCCAATGCGAATCCGGCAAGGCATTCCATCACTTTATTTAACTTATCAACGAATTTGATGAGCAGCACAAAATCAACCCCTTTCTATTGTCGGCTTGAAGGGTACAGATGGGGGCCATTTCAGCCCCCATAACCAATTATTGTTTCTTTGCAGCTTCAATTTCTTCCAAAAGCTGTTTTCCGTTCGGAATATCCTTCAAAATCACATCGTAAGCCTTACTGGTTTGTTCCTTCAAAGCGTTGACATCGGTTTCGATGACCTTAACCCCGGCCGCCTTCATCTTTCGAGCGAATCATGGTATTCTTTTTTGTAGTATTCGGTTTGGAAGGCCAATGCTTCTTTGGCCACTTCTTGAACGGTCTTTTGTTGTTCCGGACTCATCTTATCCCATTGCATTTTGGACATCGTCAAAATCAGAGGCAAGTAATGAATCTTGGTCATGTTATAGAACTTGGCTACTTCAATAAATTTATCCATAATAAATTGGTCGGGAGGCGTATCTCCTCCGTCTACCACCCCTTGCTGCAGGGACAAATACACTTCGGAATAAGCCATCGGCGTCGGTTGTGTCCCCAGCAGTTCATAAGCTTTGATGTGCCCCGGGGCCTGCATCGTTCTGAGCTTTAATGATTTCATGTCCCCGGGCTTATGGATCGCTTTGTTGGCAAATACGTTGCGTTCCACTACACTCATATACCCCAACCCGATAAGTCCATGCTGCGGGAGCAAATCCAGATATTTTTGACCTACGGGGCCGTTAAGCACTTTATTCGCTTGATCTATGCTGTCAAACAAGTAAGGCAGATCGAAAATCGTCAATTCCGGAACCGTATTTACCAGCGAGGCCTGATTCGTAATCGACAATGCTTGAACTCCTGTACGCATGGACTGAATCATCTTCGAGTCCCCGCCTAACTGAGATTGAGGGAACACCGTAATTTTAATGGTACCATTGGACTTTGCTGCAGCCAGCTCCGCCATCTTGTCGGCCATCACCTGAAAGTGGCTATCCTGGGATAGTACATGACCAAATTTCAGCTCAACGGTTTTGGCCGTGCCGCCTGCTCCTTGCGTGCCGGTGGCTTGGGTGCTGCCGGTTCCGCATCCGGCCAATAGCGTGCTCAATGCCATTACAGCTGCTAACCCCAGAGTCATTCCTCTCTTCTTCATAAAAATATTACCTCCATCCCATATGGATAATCTTCTCGCTTACATAGAAAGCCAGGCTCCAAGCCCGGCTTTATGTACAAGTACAGTCTCCTACAGATGGACATACACCTGATTCTCCTCAACGGAGACATCGTACCGTTCCACGGTGACATCATATGTTTTCGTCCTCATCTTCGGATCCGTGATCATACAGCCCGTCTTAATATCGAATTCCCATTGGTGCCAAGGGCAGCGGACGATCTCGCCTTCGCGTTCGTAAACAAAATCTCCCGGACCGGAAGAAGTAATATACGATGCCGTAATACCGGAACAAAGCTCAGCTCCCTGATGCGGGCAGGTGCTGCGCAGCGCATAATATTGCCCCGCTATATTATAAACGCCGACGCTACGTCCTTCGGCCTGAATTATTTTCTTTGAACCCTCAGGAATTTCGGATACCTTTCCTGCCAAAAACCGTTTCATCCCTCTGCTCCTCCTTGATCGCTTCTTCGTGCGGGAAGTTCATATAAGTCCGCTGCATTCTGATAGAAGATTCTTTCCCATAGCGCATCATCCAATTTAGGGAATGTCAACAGCGGAGAATCAAAATCCCAATGCGGAAAATCGCTGCAGAACATTAAGCATTCATCGGCATAAATTGCCTTCATCATTTGCTGGAACAGCTCTGTGCTCGGCGGCATCTCGATCGGCTGGGAGGTCACTCTGACGTTGCTGCGAAAATATTCGCTGGGCGCTTTTTTCACCCATGGCGTTTGGAAACGGAGACTTTTCCAATCGGAATCCAGCTTCCATAAGAACGGTGCAATCCAGAACGCACCGGCCTCTTGAAGCACAACCTTCAATGTCGGGAATTTCTCGAACACCCCTTCAAAGATAAAGCTGGCCAGGTGCGCCATCATGACCTGCGGTCTTGCAGCCCTATACTCGGGGTAGTAGGTCACATAACCGGCACCTGTCGGTCCTGTGTTGATGCCTAGCCCTTCGGTAAGCACATGGATGTTGAACGGCAAATTATGCCGCACACAAGCCTCATAAATCGGATGGTAAAAACGGTTTCCATAGGGCTTCTCAGCACCGTTCGCCACGATAACCTGAACCATGTCCGGATGCGAACCGATCCGGTCGATCTCTTTGGCTGCCAGCAGCGGATCCTGCTTTGCAATAAACAAAGAGGCCTTCAGCCTTTTGTCCTTTGAAGTCCAATGCTCTATCGTATAATCATTAAGCGCGGAACAGATCGCTGCCGCATAATCGGGATCGGGTGAAGCTTGGAATGAGTAATCGCTTCCGGTTAATATGCCGTATTCGACGTTGAACGGATCCAGGTGCTGCGACCTCAAATATTCCAGGTCACCGCGACCGCCAAGAGGGTTGGTGCCGTCCGGAGGAGTCGAGTCAACGGTTAACCCCTGAACCCCGCCGTTTAAATAGATCGGACCCGGAAGCCTCCATCCCCACAAATCAATCTGATCACGGTAGAATCTGGGTAAATTGTCCTTTATCGCTGATACTGGTGCAAGATGATGGACGTCACAGTCAATCATCGAACGTTTCATTCGAACCTTTTTTTCCGGTGCTTTGACTTCAACTTGTGCCATTCATGATCACTCCCTCAATAGATTAATCATTAACCATGTAAGCTTTACCACCCGCATTTTTTAGAATCGCTTTCAAATCAGTGGAACTCACGTCTGCCGGCATCACTTTCCCCTCATTATCGATGGTTGAAGTCGAAAATTTTCACATATGAGATATTAGTTTTTCTATATATGTAATATGTTACTTTGTATCCGTTTTCTTGTCAAACGAAAAATTTCCTTAAATTTCATATACAGGGAATCTCTTTTCGTATATGATAAAAAATATACCCTATTAAACGACAATATCATGAGATGAACATATACTTAGACCGGGCCGGCTATGCTATAATCAGGGTAACATCATGTACTTTTGGGGGTTGTCCGATGAAAAACAAGCCTTTCACACCGGTCAAATCTGCAGATCGGGTGTTTGATATACTAGAGGCGTTGGTAAAGCACAGTGACGGGCTTCATATTCGGGAGTTAGGCAAAAAGCTTAATATCGCCGACAGCAGCATCCATGCGCTGGTACATACGATGCTGCAGCGCAGGTACTTAAAAATGGACGAATCCCGCAAGCTTTTTTTGGGCTCCAAATTTTATCAATTTTCCAATATGATGTCTGCCACTCCTTTAGTTCCGATAGCCAAGCCCATTATGAAGCAAATCAAAAGCAAATTTAACGAAAATGTCCACCTGGCTGTTCTGGACGGCTTGGATATCGTCTACATTGCTTTTGAGGAATCGACCAATCCCCTGCGCTATCATATGGAGGTCGGCCGGGCCCAAAGCGCCTATATTACAGCCGTTGGCAAAATGCTTTTGTCCGCCCACTCCAATGAGCAGATCAGATTGCTGTATGAAGGGTACCCATTTGAAAAATTAACCGCTAATACGATCACCAGCGTGGATGAGCTCATTGCCGAACTGGAACGAATAAGAAAGAGAGGCTACAGCATTGATGATGCCGAATCCTATGAAGCCTGCAAATGTTTTGCCGCTCCTATCTATGATTCCACCGGCCAAATGATTGCCAGTATGAGCATCTGTATCCCGTTCGTCACGGCTCAGGAGAAAAGGGAACCGGAGATGATCGCAGCCATCCAAGAAGCGACAAACCGGATCACCTCTCTGCTTAAGGACAATTAATCCGGCCGCCTAACGAAACGAACCCAGTACCTGATAAAGGTCTGGGCTCGTCGATATACTCATCTATTTCATCATATTAACTAAAATTTTCATCATATGAAGGAATGAATGGATTACGCTTCAACGTCATCCGCAAGGAAGCCTCTTTTGTTTCTAACGCTGGAATAAATGCTAAAGATCAAAATCACCGCTGAAATTACCAGTAACGTGCCTGCGATAGGGCGTTGGAAGAAACCCATAAAGTCACCCTTGAAGAAGATTAACGACTGCAGCAAAGAAGTCTCCAGCATTTTACCCAGAACAAAAGTCAATACGAGAGGCGCCAAAGGAATTTCCAGTTTTTTCATAAAGTATCCGACAACACCGAACACAAACATGATCCCTACGTCCCAAAGGCTGTTGTTTACGCTATAGGCTCCGATTACGGAAACGACAATAATCATAGGATAAAGCAATTTCCCGGGAACCATGGCAATCTTCGCCCACATCCCCGCCATCGGCAGGTTCATGATCAGAAGAATCGTATTCCCGATGAACATACTGGCAATAATCGCCCAAACGATGTCCGGGTTGGTTTGGAATAAAGTAGGCCCTGGCGTAAGGCCGTGCATGATAAAAGCTCCAAAAAGAATTGCAATCGTTGGTGAACTCGGAATTCCCAGTGTGAACAATGGAATCATGGCCGAGCCGCAGTAAGCATTGTTCGCTGTCTCCGGCCCTGCAACGCCTTCAATGGCGCCTTTACCGAACCTTGAAGGGTCCTTGGCAAGCTTTTTTTCTAAAGAATAAGACAGGATTGCAGGTATAACGGAGTTGGAGCCTGGAATGAGACCTGTTAAAAATCCAATTCCTGTACCACGGCCAATCGCCTTTAACGTAGCCGGCCATTCTTCCCGTTTGGGAAGAAGTCCCTTTACCTTGGCGGGCTTCTCCGCTTTTGACATGTTTTCCATCCCGGAAAGGACCTCGGAAATTCCGAATAAACCCATGGTGATGGTCACAAAATCCAAACCGCTCATTAAAAAGGGCTGCCCTAAATCAAAACGCACGGCCCCTGAAATCGTATCCATACCAACCAAGGATAGGATTAAACCCAGAAGGGCGGATATCAATCCGCGAACCAATGATTTTCCCATTAAACCAATGACCATGACCAGGCCAACCAAAATAAGCGCGAAAAATTCCGGAGGACCGAATTCCAATGCCATTGCGGCGAGTGGAGGCGCAACAAATACGAGCCCCAGCGTCGTGAAAATCCCTCCGATAAAGGAACCGATACCGGCAACGCCCAACGCGGTTCCAGCCCTACCTTGTTTGGCAAGCGGATGACCGTCGAGACAGGTGATTACCGAGGCCGCTTCACCTGGTGTATTAATCAGGACTGAAGTGATGGTGCCGCCATACAGGGAACCGTAATAAATCCCCGCCAGCATGATGATGGCCGACACGGGCTCCATCGAGAAAGTGATCGGCAGCAAAAGTGCCGTAGCGGTTGTCGGCCCTAAACCAGGCAGGACGCCAACTAGCATTCCGATGGTAACTCCAATTAAACAGTACAGCAGATTCCACCAACTCAGAGCTGTCTCAAATCCCATGATTAGTTGTGCAAACGACTCCAAATTATTTCCTCCTTACCATCCGAGTGCGTTCACAGGCAGTGGAACACCCAACAGCGTATAAAACACATAAAAAACAAATAGTGAAGTGACAATCGAAATGCCTAGTGCCGAATACCACTTATATTCCCGAACCAAAGAGATAAACAATAACACGACAGCAGAAATGACAAACCCCGTAAAATCTACAATGACAATAAATACGAGCAAGGAACCTAATGCAACAAGCACACTGGCTAAAGGCCTTCCTTTTGGTAAAATTTCCGAAAAATAAATCACGCTTTTCTTAATCGATTCCCACAGATACAAAATAGAGAGCACGATTAAAGCGATGCATATCCATCTTGGAAGAAAACCAGGCCCAGGGCCCGCAGGAGTATAATAAGGATAAGATAAAGACTGCCAAAACATAAATCCTGAAAATCCGAGCAGAAGTAAAGCCGCCCACATACCCGCGTTTTTCAATCTTACACACCCTTTCTCAAAAGTACAGGGTCAAAGCATTCGAAAGGGGCGGGAGAATTGACCAGATCATGCTCCGCCCCCATTCCTCATGATTATTTCTTTTGCTTGTTCACTACCTGTACAATGGCATCCAATGCTACCGTATCCTTCTTAATCATTTCCTGGAATTCTGCTGAATTTAAATAATCAATAAACAGATTTTGTTTATTCATGAATTCAACAAACTTTTGATCCTTCACTGCTTTGCCAAGCGCTTCTTCCAACACTTTTACAACTTCATCCGGCGTATCTTTAGGTACGGCAATCCCGCGGTAAGTTCCGGCCCAATCGACATTAATTCCTTTTTCCTTTACAGTCGGCACATCCTTGAAGAATCCTTCAAGCCGCTTGTCGTTCATTACTGCGAGCGGGCGTAAATCTCCACTTTCGATTTGGGATTTGACTTCGCCCGGGTTGTAAATTCCGAATTCAGCTCTGCCGCCCAATACCTCGACAATCGCCTGGGCCGAACCTTGGAAAGGAATCGTAATAAAATCCAAATTGGCAGCTTCGGCAAATGGAATACCATATAAGCTAGGTGTAGAGGATGAAGCGAAATTTAATTTTCCAGGGTTGGCTTTGATATCGTTAATCAGGTCCTCAAACGTTTTGTATTTCGATTTGGAGGAAACGACAATCATGGCGGGGTCTCTGTTAATGTTCCCTACAAACTTGAAATCGGTCGTTTTAAATGGCGCAAGACCAAGTAGCGGATTCGAGACAATCTCCCGTGTCGCCATGACCATTTTGTACCCGTCGGCCTTGGCTTGAGCGACTTCATTCATTCCGACTGAACCGGATCCGCCGGTCTTATTGACAACCACGACATCTTGTCCAAGCAAAGGCTTCAGTGCTTCGGCTATAGCACGGCCCACCAGATCCGTTCCTCCGCCGGCAGCGAAAGGTACGATAAGCTCAATCGGCTTTGTAGGGAACTTCACAGCTTCTTTTTTAGGTGTTTCCGCTGCATCGGATCCCCCTGCTGGCGTAGATGCTTGATTGCCACAGGCTGAAGCCAGTATTGTCGCTCCAAGAAGTAATCCAACCGTTCCAAGTTTCATTGTTTTGTTCATCGTATATCCCCCTAGTTTTCATTTGTTTTATAAAATACCATAGGTTTGAAACACTTCTGAAACTTTCATGCCTTCACGAATTTTGTTGCGAACCAGATTTTCTCCGCTGACTTTATCCAGCGCCTGCTCTATGACCAGCTTTTCTATTGCCTTTGGAATTACGACAACGCCATCCATATCGCCAAAAATGAGATCTCCCGGCTGAACGGTAACTCCGCCGCATTCGATCGTAACGTCGTACTCGATCACTTCATTTCGCCCCAGGGAATCGGTAGGCCGAAATCCTATAGAAAATACGGGGAATCCTAATTCCAGAATTTTTTTGGCGTCTCTGACCATCCCGTCGATGATGGCTCCTCTGCCGCCGGCAACCTGTGTCGCTGTTGACATCAGTTCTCCAAAAAAGGCTGAGCGTTTAGAGCCGTTGACCGCTCCTACAAAAATCTCGCCTGGTTGAATCGCATCCAGAACCTGAATCTGTTTCTCATAAGGCTTTTCCGGAATCCGGTGCACATCAGCCACCTGCACCGTTTTGGCTCGTCCCACGACAACCATATCCGGAGTCAGCGGCCGAATATCCGGATGCATGGTCTGATTTCTGTAGCCGTGAGCATCCAGGATATCAGAAATAACGGCGGAGTACAGCTTTTCTTGCAGCGTATCATAATACTGCTGGGATTCTGGCAATCCTTCTCACTCCTTTATCCGATTTTATTGGACAACTCATTTTTTCGTCCGCCACCATACTTTGATATGATCGCTAAAGATGGCTTCCGCTTCATGAACGTCGCCGTTTTCCAAAGAACGGAGAAGCGGAATATGGCTGTCTGCAACCGCTTCCAAGTTAGGGAAATAGATTTGCGTCGCTACCGCTATGAATCTCTTGATTTGAACATGGATCTGATTCCATTGCTGAGACAGGACTTCATTGCCGCAGCGTTCGTAGAACAAACCATGAAAGCGCATGTCATATTCGATCAATCGGAATACATCATCCTCTTGGGCACACCTTTTCATTTCCGAATACAATCGGTTCAAATAATCGATGTCGCTTGATTTCAATGTTGGCAGCGCTCTCTTTACGGCAAAGCCTTCAATCAGCTCCCGCATTTCATAGATGTCCTCGATTTTCTTCTGCGTAATATCGGATACGAATGAACCTTTGTTATGCTTGCTGATGAGCAAGCCTTCTTGTTTCAGCCGTTCCATGGCCTCTCTGACCGGAGCTTGACTTATCCCTAGAGAATTGGCGATATCTAAAACGACCAACCGGAAACCGGGATAAAGTTCTCCCTTTAAGAGCGCTTGTCTTAAAGACAGATAAACGCGTTCACTGAGTGAATCCCCTTCCGGATCCAATTTAAGCGTTATCATGTTTCAGCTCCCAGAATCCCATACTATATGACCCATAAATTTATAGTTATCGAGAGAATTAACGAGAATGATGATCAGCTAAAAACACCATTTAATCCACATGCACCCATACTCTGTTATTTTCAACCGATACCTCGTACACTTTCACTCTGTACCGGTCCGGGTCGACCAGTGCCTTCCCCGTCTTCACGTCAAACTCCCATGCATGCCAGGGACAGGTCAGAATCTCGCCTTCTCTTCCGTAAATGTATTCATGCGGCCTGGATTCCAGCGTCGTTCCCGTGAACTTCCCTTTACACAGCTCGACCTGCTGGTGAGGACACACATTGCGGATCGCATAATATTCTTTGCCGTTATAGTATACGCCGATGCTTTTTCCCGCAATCGTTACAATCTTGCATGCTCCGGCTTCAAGCACTTCTACTCCGACGGCATCATACTTCGTCATTTCGCTACACCTCCTGCCAGCAAGCCTCTTTCCTGCAGCTGATACATCTCGGCGGCGTTCTCATACGCTACCCGCCGGCGCATCTCTTCAGGCAGCTTGTTCAACACGAATAATGGAGCGTCGTTGTCCCAATGCGGATAATCCGTCGAGAACATTACCGTTTTTTCGGCTCGCATCAATTGGAGCATTTGAACCAGTTCCCTGTTGTCCGGCTCTTCGATCGGCTGGGTCGTCAAGCGGACATGCTTCAAAATATATTCGCTCGGCTTGTACTTCAACCACGGCACTTCGCTGCGCATCGCACGGAAGTTTTTGTCCATCCGCCACATCAGATGCGGCAGCCAGCCCAAGCCGCCCTCGATAAAAGCCACCTTCAACGTCGGGAACGTTTCGAAAACGCCTTCACAAACAAGGCTGTTCAACTGCGACATGTGGTGGATCGCCAGGATGTTGTGGCGCTCAAAGTTCGTCGTCGGGTACCCTGCTGCCGTTGTCGGCGGGTTGATGCCGTCTCCTTCCCCGCCGCCGTGAATCCCGATCACCAGGTTGTTGCGTACCGCCGCTTCGTAGATCGGATAGTAGCGTCGCTGTCCGTAAGGCTCGCGTGATCCGGACGTCAT
The DNA here is from genome assembly GCF_024519685.1 of Paenibacillus sp. Pae15. NCBI lineage: Bacteria > Bacillati > Bacillota > Bacilli > Caryophanales > Paenibacillaceae > Paenibacillus > Paenibacillus sp. Pae15. Next base: position 53,193 of record NZ_JALJRM010000031.1, read on the forward strand.
AAGCACTTGAACTACTCTCGGATGCGACCCCAGACGATCGATTTCTTTGGCGGCGAGCAGCGGGTCTTGCGTTGCGATGACAATCGACCCCAACCAGCGCTCATCGCTTGGAAGCCACGTATCCATCGTGTAGTCGTTGAATGCGGAGGCCAGCGCCGCGGCGTAATCCGGATTGTTGTGCGCCGAGATGGACAACAGGTTGCCTGTCAGAATCGCTCTTTCTATATTGTAGCGATCCAGTAAATCGGCCTTCGCGAATTCGGGGTCGGAGCCCGGAGGAAGTCCGTTGCCGGGTGCTGCATCGCTGCGTTCCAAGGGGATCGGACGGTACAAGAGAAAAGGCAATGTCGCATTGTGGGCCTTCAATCGATCCCACCATACCCGCGGCATATAAGGCTTCAAATCGTCATAGCTTTTGACACACTGATGCACATCGCAATCGATAATCCCGTGATTGAACTTAGAAGCTTTCTTCGTCGCAGACGCTTCCATACGTCTCAACCTCCTGTTGTTT
>NZ_JALJRM010000031.1:53806-59126 GCF_024519685.1 Paenibacillus sp. Pae15
CTTAGAAGCTTTCTTCGTCGCAGACGCTTCCATACGTCTCAACCTCCTGTTGTTTGCATGCCGAGAAACCGTTTTATTGTAAACGATTCCATTTTGGGCAATCAGGAATCTAATATCTAATATATTAGATTCTGTCGATATTTCAAATTATAACACATATCACAAATCTGTCAAACTTTTTTTGTTCCATTTTTAACTTCAATTTTGAGAAAAAAGAACCGGTTTTATATGAGGCAAATCGGAACATGCTCCAAGCACGCCCCCTGCGAACCGGAGGATGAATCATGATCATACTGGATAAGGAAACGTGATCGTACGATCCCTGCTTGAAATTCGTCCTCCTTGCTCCATCACGAATAATCCTCAATGGTATGATGCTTAATCTCGTCGATATGCACATCCATTAGATGTATGGCTTCTTCGATGTTTGAATTGAACAAAGCCTGCAAAATCTTCTTGTGCATTTCGTTCGCCTGCCGAGGTCTGTCCGAATTTTTGGTAATAATGACCCCATACCATTTAATCTTTAATTCCAATGTGCTCATAATCGAGACCAGCAATTGGTTATTGGAATGTTGAATAATCGTGCGATGAAGATTCCTGTCGGCTTCAAAAAAGGGTTTCATATCCCCTTTCCGGATGGATTCCTCAGCTCTGTCCGCTTCATCGATCAGTAATTGAATTTGAGCTTTTGACATGGTGCGTGCCGCAATGGTAAGGGCTTTGAGTTCCAAAGCTTTTCTTACATCATACAAATCTTCAATATCCTTTACATTAGGCAGATTGACATAAGATCCCGAACGCGGTTTGACATCAATAAGCCCGTCCTGCTTTAGTCTATTGATGGCATCCCGCAGCGGTGTTCGACTTACCCCAAGCTCCTTGATAATATCTTCATAAATGATTTTGGAACCCGGCTTCAATTCATTATTTAGTATCTTATCCCTTAAGTAAACATATACACGCTCATGCAGGTTGCTGTTATCAAATATGATCAAGTTATCACCCTCTAGTCAAGGTGCATGTTCCGTTTATCGAAACATACACCCGTTGTCTTTATGATTTCTAAGTGCCATTTTACATCTAGCAACGTAAATTGTAAATTCTGCTCCTGTGCAAAATGTTCATTGACCTGATCAAGTAATTACCCCGCCATATTCCGCAACACGAAGTACACCGTATCCTGCCAAATGATGCATCGTTTGAGAATCTACAGGAATGACCTCTCCCTCGTATTTCTCCACGCTGAAAAGCAGCGCGAGAGTATCCCTTACGATCTCTTTTCCAGCTATATAAACTGGTATTTTCTGCGAAGCAAAGATCGCCTGATGATTAAGAATGGCCCGAAGATCTTCGGCAAAAACTACCCCCATCAGCATATTGGCTTTCTCGTTCACACTAAGTTCTGAGAATTGGTCCAATACACGTATGGAAAATGCTGCCCGACCAAGGCCCGCTTGTTTAGCCCGCTGATATCCTTCAATCACCCGATCCGGAAGCAGAGCAGCTGCATAAGATTTATTAACCGCATTGGCTATGATCGTATGATTCGATATAGCCATAAGCAGTTCACCCGTAAGCGTCGTAAGACTTTCCGTTATCCGTTTTTGAGCATCCAGGAAAACAAATTTCGTATGCGATCCAGGTAAAATAAAAAGCGCCGGTCCGGTTACATTTAGTTTTTCCACCAATGCAAAGGTTTCAACCTCCTCTCCCCGCATAATATCAGTAACACGATCCTCTGTTGTGTCAGATGAATTCGAAATGCTTTTAACTCCGGGGACAAACCAGATATCCTTATCCACGATTTCAGGAAATCGTTTGCAAACCATATGTTTTGAAAGCAGATCCATCCCTGCAGGTGCGGGAATATGCGGCACTTCCACCAGCCCCACATTGGATGTGATCATCCCCGACGCGGCAATGATATCTACATCGCTTACATCCAGATTGTTGGCTTGTAACAGCTTGTTAATCAATTCACCGATCGTTGTTTTCAATGCTTCGTTACTGCCGTTAAGTACGGTATTTCTCACTCCCGTTTCAGCCGTTGCCGAGTCCACGGCATCATACGCCTTCCATAAAACTACACGGGTATTGGTTGTTCCCGTATCAATCGTTATTCTAAACATCAGCAACCAACCTTTACGTTAAATTCTCCCGAATTTTCGAAGTAACTCTTCCACAGTCGCTCCTTTCAGTATCTCTTCTCTGGTCGCTATTTCCTTGTCAGCCTGCTCACGCGCCAAAGCATATACCTCTTCCAACCGGTCATAAGGGACGACAGCAACGCCGATCTCGTCGGCTACAATCAAATCGCCAGGGTGAACAATGACACCGCCGCAGCTTATGGGAACATTAATTTCGATCGGCTCTTTTCTACCGGAATACGCCGTGTGTGCGGCTCTTGGACCGGAAACCTTCGCGGTAATGGGAAAATCGAGCATTCTGGATTCATCCGTATCTCGGCAGCTGCCGTCAATGACCGCACCTGCCACACCCGCGTTTCGTGCCAGGCCGGACATCAATCCTCCCCATATGGAGGTTTCAGTTTCCCCAAAAGCATCAATGACGATCACATCGCCCGGTTTTACAACCTCAAATACTTCCAGGCAATCGACAATATCGCCGGCGGTTAATTTGACCGTAATGGCAGGTCCAATGATTTTCTTATTTGCCGCTTTCGGTTTCATATCATGCCTCATGACCTGATTGCGCTGCATCGCATCTCCGACCACACAGGATAACGATAACACATTGGCCATATCACGAAAAGGTTTAATTTTTGCTTCATCAATTTGCGGCCTTGGATTAATTATTTTCTTCATTAGTAGTTCCCCATCCTTCATTTTACAATTGTTGTACAAGAACCCGATCTAAAAGCGTGTATATGGCTTGAAAAACAAAAGTACCCATCGCAACGAGCCGATAGATACTTTTGCTTTTAACTTGCATGCTGCTGATCACGGCTTTTCCGACAATTCAAGCATTCGAGGCTCGGGTCGATTTAGTACAGCAAGTTGATTTCCGGAATATTGTGTTTTTGACAGTATTCTTTGTAAAGCTTCAATTTCGTAAACACATCGTCTTGATAATATACTTGATCTTCATCATCCAAATATTGAATCGTTCCTTCCAATATGAAGAGCGTGATCATTTCTTCCTCTCCATCAACGACAAGCGTGTGAATGTCGCCCGGCGGCTCATAAACGAATGTACCTGGCTTAGCGACCCACGTTCTTTCCAAATACCTCCATTGGCCCTGGATGGTATAGGCCATGACCTGCCCGCCGGTATGACGATGACGGTTTACTATTCCGCCTGGCAATACTCTCAATAAGTTAATCCAACGTCCGGTAGACAAATCAAAACGAACCGGTTTAAACCATACACGATCGGTTTGGGGAACCCAAGGGATCTCGTTAATATCAATGGCCTGATCCGGTAATCCAACCATTTTTGTAAAGTCATTTAAAGTTTGTGTTTGTGTCATTTTTTCTTTCCTCCATTTGTTTATTATTTATAAAAATATTAGGCAGGCGGGAATAAAGATGGATCTCCGGCGAGGAGTCCGCCGTCTACAGGAAGAACGGCACCCGTAATAAAGCTTGCGTCCTTGGAGCTCAAAAAATCGATTGCAGCAGCAACCTCTTGCGGTAACCCAAAACGTCTTTGCGGGGTTCTCGAAAGAATTCTGTCCTTAAATACGGGATCCCTCGTTGCGCCGGATGACAATGGTGTCTCGATATAACCAGGACTTACAGCGTTGACGCGAATATTATATTCAGCCCAATCCACCGCCAAGCATTTCGTAATTTGAACGATTCCTCCTTTCGAGGCAGCGTACGACAGCAAATTCTTGCTTCCGTAATGTGCAAGCATCGAGGCAAAATTAACAATGGCACCGCCTCCGCCTTGAGCCATATAAGGTTGAACCGCTTGGCACATGTAAACGGTTCCATTTAAGTTAACATTGAGGACACCTTTAAGCTCCTGGTCTGTTACCTTTACATTGGGTGAGCGTCTGATGATTCCCGCCGCATTGATCAGAATATGAATACTGCCCAATGCTTTAACGACTTTCTCTGCGACTACTCTGGCACCCTCTTGATCAGATACGTCGGCCGGGAAGAAATGAACATCATAGCCTTCAGCTCTTAATCTGTTTTTCTGCGCTTCTCCGCTTTCCACTGCAATATCGACGATCGCCACGGTCAAGCCTTTTTCGGCAAATCGCTGAACAACGGATAATCCAAGTCCTGACGAACCGCCAGTTACGATGGCCACTTGATTTGAGCCCATGTTTACACTCCCATCCTGTTGTATTTGATTATTCGTTTCCCTTAGTATTCCTTATCAGAGGCTTTGATTTGGCAGCACTACTCCAAGATCCCCGTCAAATTTCTACCAAAGAGGTTTACTGTCTTCAACTAATATCTAATATATTAGTTTGTTTCTATATTTCACATTATAACATACTTATGCCATCTGTCAATTTCTTTTTGATACCTTATACCGTATGAGCCACGTCAAGTCCTCATTCCCTTCTGGGCATAGTGCAGAAAGTCTGTGGATACGGATATAGCAAGGAGATTGTCAAGGGGCAGCAGCGGCGTTCTTGAGAACAATATAAAAAGACCCTTGGAAGTTTTGTTCCAAGGGTCTTTATGTTTCGGATGCGCGTAGAGGGACTTGAACCCCCACGGTCTCCCGCCAGATCCTAAGTCTGGTGCGTCTGCCAATTCCGCCATACGCGCGTTTTACAACGTGAGCCATGTAGGACTCGAACCTACGACACCCTGATTAAAAGTCAGGTGCTCTACCAACTGAGCTAATGGCTCATAAATGGCTGGGGATCTAGGATTCGAACCTAGGCATGACGGAGTCAAAGTCCGTTGCCTTACCGCTTGGCTAATCCCCAATATGTAGATCATTCATCTCTGGTGCCGCCGAGAGGACTTGAACCCCCAACCTACTGATTACAAGTCAGTTGCTCTACCAATTGAGCTACAGCGGCATATGATGGTGGAGGCTGACGGGATCGAACCGCCGACCCTCTGCTTGTAAGGCAGATGCTCTCCCAGCTGAGCTAAGCCTCCACGGGATGACCCGTAGGGGATTCGAACCCCTGTTACCTCCGTGAAAGGGAGGTGTCTTAACCCCTTGACCAACGGGCCCTATGTATGGAGCTTCCAACCGGGATCGAACCGGTGACCTCATCCTTACCATGGATGCACTCTACCTACTGAGCTATGGAAGCAAGTTTGGCTCCCCGAACAGGACTCGAACCTGTGACAACTCGATTAACAGTCGAGTGCTC
>NZ_JALJRM010000032.1:0-58573 GCF_024519685.1 Paenibacillus sp. Pae15
GAGCCATTAGCTCAGTTGGTAGAGCACCTGACTTTTAATCAGGGTGTCGTAGGTTCGAGTCCTACATGGCTCACCATTTGGTGACCGTAGAGAGACCTTTAGAAGGTCTCTTTTTTTCATTTTGTAAAAGTTACTTGACGATTCAAACGATTCGCTACCCCCTTACATTTTCAAGCAATAAGCATGAGAACGGGCTATAATTCCCTGAGGTTGGCTTTTTCTTTAATGTAGTCGGCTGTACGGGAAGCCAACGCCATGACCGTATTCGTCGGATTGCCGGCACCCGAGGTAACAAAGATACTGGCATCACAGATGAACAAATTTGGAATGTCATGCGTCTGACCGTAGGAGTTGACCACGGAGCTCTCCGGGTCCGACCCCATGCGGCAGCCGCCCATCAGATGGGCGGTATCGGGCACGACGAACTCCGGCCTTCCGCCGGCGGCTTTAAGAATGTCTTTCATTGTACCTACGGCATGATCAATAAGCCGCTTGTCGTTATCGCCGTAGCTGAAGGTGACTTTGGCCAGCGGCATGCCGTTCGAGTCCTTGCATTCGCTCAGGGTGACGGTGTTGCCGGGGTCGGGCAGCACTTCGCCGACCATGGTAATGCGCGCATAGGCGTTATAGTCGAGCACCGCTTCACGCAGGCGTGTGCCCCAGACCGGGCGGCTGCCGCCCGACTTGGAGATGCCCTGGGCAAAGCTCAGCGGCCTGACTCCGCGGGCGTGCAGCGTGTAGCCGCGCGTGACACCCCCGGTTAGATGATAGAAATCCTGCGTCGTCGCAAGTACCGGCGTTCCTTTGTACAGCCGCACATCGTGATCGAACCGCGCGTAGACGTCGTTGCTGCTGTGCGTCATGAACGCTTTGCCCACCCATCCGCTGCTGTTCGCAAGCCCGTTGGGGAACTGCGCATTGGCCGAGTTTAACAAAAGCCTTGGGGTTTCTACGACATACGCGGAGATAATGACCAATTTAGCCCGCTGTTCATAGGTCTTGCCGTTATGAACGAAGGTGACGCCGGTCGCCCTGCCGTCTTTACCGACGTTCACCTGCGTGACCATACAGTCAGGAAGAACCTCCGCTCCGGCCCGTATGGCTTTTGGAATGTGCACGATCAGTGTGCTGAATTTGGCGTTCGGCATGCAGCCCTGCGTGCAGAAGCCGCGGTTAATGCAGGGCGGCCGGCCCTCAAAGGGCGCTGACAGGATGGCGAGCGGGCTGACCACCCAGCGAATGCCAAGCTTCTCGCAGCCTTTAGCGAACAATTGGGCGTTCGGGCTGATCGGATCACGCTCCGGGTACGGATAGGGGCCGTGGAATGATCCCCAAGGGAAATACTTCGGACCCGATACGGCGATTTCTTTTTCCACTTTATCGTAGTAGGGCGCCAGATCCGCGTATCCGATCGGCCAGTCTTCTCCTACGCCGTCAAGCGTCCTAGACTTGAAGTCTGTCTCGTGAAACCGCAAGAAGACGCCGGTAAAATGCACCGTGCCTCCGCCTACCCCTTTGCCGGAATTGTTGTGCCCCATCTGGAGCGGGTCTGCACCATCTACAATGCGCGTATCCTGCCAGCCCAGCTGCTTCATGGCCAACTCATCGCTGGCAAAGTCGTGCTGCGGGTCGCGAAACGGCCCTGCATCCAGCACTACGATTCGCATTCCGGCTTCACTGAGCTCCTTGGCCAAAACCCCTCCCGCCGCGCCGGCACCCACAATGACGACGTCCACCGTTTCGTTTTCGTATTTCCGCTTCATTCTTTTTTCTTCTCCTCCTTCGCCTCCCAGGGATCGAGATGTTCCATACGAGCGTAGCCGCGAGGGTAAGCCGGTCCGCCAAATCCGATTTCCGACCATATCTCCGGATGGGAATAATAGGCTTCTATGCTCAAGGAAAGCAGCTTCTGGAAAAATACCTGCTGGGGTACGTCCCGCCACACTTCGTGAGGAACCGCCTCGCCCTGGCTGACCTCTTCCATAAGCTGTTTTTTCTGCTTCTCCTCCAGATGAAAGAAAAGCTTCGTATGGATGGACTGGCATGCGGCTTCCAGCGCCTGCAGACCCTGGCGAACCAGCTCTTGGACTGGAGGAATCCCGGGCTTGCGCTGGCTTTCCTCTCCGGAGGCCAGTGACCGGTCGATGTGGCCGAGCACGAATTGTATGATCTCCGGACGGGCGTCATCCATTAACAGACTGCACCATGCTCTCAGCATTTCCGCTTCCACCGTTGTGAGGAAGGTATGGCCCCCGAAGGTTTGCAGCCGGGAGTTAACGATTTTTCGCGTATGTTCATCCCATTCATGCTGTTCGTTCATCACATTGTAAGAGGGGTAGCGGGTAAGACGTTTCATAGGCTGACTTACCTCCAATAGTAAGCGATCAGGCCCAGCACGCTGATCGCGATGTACATCATAGGCATGAGGACAGGCGGGCCGACCAGAAAATTGCGCATGCTGTAGCCGCCTACACGCAAGCCTACGCCGTGAAAATGATAGTAGAAGCCGGCGGTGCCGGTCAGAACGCCGAACCACATCAGGAAAACAAAGACAGAAAGCAGCCAATCCGGGCGGGATATGGCAATCCATATCGCTGCCAGACTGTAAATTGGCGATGAAATGACAGGAGACCACATCGCTTTGTGATGGAAGTTCTGGCGGTAATGCGATAGCGTGACCTGTACCCACACGGCCAAAAAAGCCAAGCCGACAAATAAAAATACAACGCGCTCCAAGGGCCAACCGGTCCAATTCATAGGAATCGCCTCCATGTGAGATTAAGCTTGGGGCCGGGGTTGCCCGGGAAAGGTTAAGGAACCGAACGGCATGACGGCCAGTTCCAGCGGGGATGTCTTCGACAGATCTTTCAGAACCGTTTCCAGATGATCCGCCGGATGGAAGCCCAGAAGCTCCGTCATGTGACGGGGGAGGGAAGAATGCAAATACACCGGATGGCTGTTGAGCACTTCGTCTACGTGCAATATTTTATGGGCGCCGAGCACAAAGTGCTGTTTCAGCTTGGCCGTCATCCGCGGCCGGTCCGATATCGTTTCGACCCAGTACTGAAACATGCCGTTGCCGAGTCCCTCGGAAAGCTCCGCCGCCATCAGGATCGGCCCTCCCGGCTTGGTAAACGCAGCGGCATTGCGCAGAGCTTTTACCGCTTGATAGAGCTGCCGGTCTTTAGGATCCCCTCCGGGAGATACAATAACGAGATCGTACCGCTTACGAACGGGATGCAAGAAGCGGGCGGAGGCAAGAGCTGCGCCGGTTCGATGAGCCGAGTGCACATTTCCGGCTACCGCGTCCAGAACATGCCTGTCCATATCGACGATCACGTTGAGAAGAAAATGAATGGGAACGAAGGCATGAGCTTCCTCGAGATCGCGGTGAATCGGATTATCCGGATCCCCAATCGCCGCGCGGTACTGCAGAGACAGTCCGTGATTGTGCTCGATACAGGACTGCGAGGCGACGCCGGGAATCAGTGCTTTCACCCCACCGGAGACGCCGACCAGGGCATGAGGCTCGATGTTGCCCGTCGCGATGCGAAGCGGCGCTTCAACCACCCGCCGGTTGATTTCCACCGGCGTGCCGTGCGAGGTCGTTCCAACATGCACGCAATCCTCAGGCAGAGCGGAATGATTGTACACCCTAATTCTTTGGTATACGGCCTCCCCCACCAATTCCCGCAATTCCTCTTCGGTATGCTTCCGATGAACGCCGAGCGCCACGATGATATCGATTCCGTCGTCTTGAATGCCCGCGGATCGTAGCTCTTCAAGCAAAGGTTCCAACAGCAGCGGAGTCGGACAGAGCCTTGTGCCGTCGCTGACCAGAATGACCGCCCGGCTGTATCCGGCCGCCAGTTCCCGAAGTCCGGGCGAGTCGATCGGTGCCTTAAGCGCTTCCCGGATCAGATGTAAAGAGCGGTCACGCCCTGCGCATGGCTGCTCCTGCATGTAAGTAATCGTCTCGTAAGAACAGGCCGGGGGGATTTCAAAAGAAACAGTTCTCGTACCGTAACGCAAGCTTGGAATGACCTTGCCCTCCTTCGATATTGGCGGGATAGCGTCCGAATGCAGACTCTTAAAAATTATTTCCATATTGCAATAAATTATCCTGAATGATGGAGCGCCAAAGTACGGACATTGCGCCCTTTTTATTTTTACGGCAGTGCAGTTATGCTACAATATAGAACAGCGAACGAAGAAATCTTCATCATTATTTATAGAAGGTTGGGAGCCAGGACATGGATTGGGAACTGTTAAGGGAGCGGCTCGAGAAGACGTTGAACGTTCCGGTAAAATCGGCCAAATGGTCATGGGACGACTGGCGGCGCGATGCGCAGGAAAGCGGAGCGGGGAGCTTGGCCAAGGGTGGGGAAGTGTACTTTTTCGTGCAAAAGGAAGGGCAGGATGCCCGGCTCTTTACGGTGCGGGAGGATGCGGTCACTCCGGTGGAACGCCGGCTTGTCGAGCTGATGCTGGAAGCGTGGAATGTCCGGGACAAAAAAAGCCCGGTAACTGTGAGTGAATTGGAGCGCAAGGCGGGACTGGTACGCGAATGGTTTCGGGAGCAGCAGGAGCTCGGATTGGTCCAGGCGGAGATGCCGGATACGCTGGTGTCCCAGCTGGGGCTGTATTCCACCAAAATTCCGCTGCTGCTGTACGGCGATTACACGACGGCCCGCCGCGTGCAGTATCTTGAGCTGAAGAAGCTGCTGGAGTCGTTTTTTGATGCCGAAATCACATTGATTCCTTTGACAGATAAAGAATGGCTCATGCTGGCGCCGGAAAACATCCTTTCTATAGATGACAAAGAGGATCGCGACCCTGATGAAGAAACGCAGGAGGATCTGCTTGCGGCGGTGGGCTATGGATTGCATGAAATGCTGGAGAATGAATGGGTGGGGGAGTGTCACCTGGCTGTCCATTACCCGATTCTTCCTTCAAAAGAGCTTTATGCAGCTATATTGCAGCTGCGGGAGACGATGATGCTGGGACGGACGTATCATGTTGGCAGCACTACGCATTTGCCATGGGAGCTTCAGCTTGAAAAGCTGGTGCATCTGATCCCCGAAGCGGAGAAGGCCGGTTTTTTGGAACGCGCCGCCCAACGTCTGGACCTGGCGTTCGATCCGGAGACCCTAACGACGCTCGAGCATTTCTTTCAGCTCGACTGCAACGTCAGCGAAACGGCCAAAAAGCTGTATATTCACCGGAACACACTGCTGTACCGGCTGGACAGATTCAAGCAGGAAACGGGATTGGACGTTCGGACCTTCAATCATGCGGTGCTGGTCAAAATCGCTATGCTATTGTACAAAGTCACGAAAAGAAAGTGATTTTTTTGTGAAGATTGTGCATAGTCAGCCTGCGGTCAGGTACGGTATGATTTAACCATATCACGATACTAACTCGCAGGAGGAATTAATCATGGCAGGTGTACGTTTAAACCACGTCGTTAAAAGATATCCTGGTGCTGAAGAAGCAACGGTGAAGGACTTTCATCTTGATATTAAAGACAAAGAATTTCTTGTTCTCGTAGGCGCTTCCGGCTGCGGTAAGTCAACTACGCTTCGCATGATCGCCGGTCTGGAAGAAATTACGGAAGGCGAACTGTATATCGGCGACCGTTTGGTGAATGACGTAGCACCGAAAGACCGTGACATCGCGATGGTTTTCCAATCCTACGCGTTGTATCCTCACATGAACGTGTATCAAAACATGGCATTCGGTTTGAAGCTCCGTAAATTCAAGAAAGCCGACATCGACGCCCGTGTACGCGAGGCGGCCAAAATTCTCGACATCGAGCATTTGCTGGACCGCAAGCCGAAGGCTCTTTCCGGCGGTCAGCGTCAGCGTGTTGCCTTGGGTCGTGCGATTGTCCGCGAGCCGCAAGTGTTCCTGATGGACGAACCGCTCTCCAACCTGGACGCCAAGCTGCGCGTACAGATGCGTGCTGAGATCAGCAAACTGCACAAACGTCTTGAGACGACCGTGATTTACGTAACGCATGACCAAACGGAAGCCATGACCATGGGCGACCGGATCGTCGTTATGGATAAAGGCGTTATTCAACAAGCGGCTACGCCGGAAGAAATCTACAACCATCCGGTGAATATGTTCGTAGCAGGCTTCATCGGTTCCCCGTCCATGAACTTCATCAACGGCGGATTTGTAGATCAGGGCGGAAGCTTGCATTTCAAAACTACGGGTATCGATGTAGAGGTGCCGGAAGGAAAAGCAAAAATCCTGCGTGAAAAAGGTTATGTAGGCAAGGAAGTCGTAATGGGCGTTCGTCCGGAAGATTTTCACGAAGAAGCCATCTTTATGGAAGCTTCACCGAACAGCATCGTGAACTCCTATATCGAGGTGGCCGAGAACCTGGGTCATGAAATGTTCCTGTACCTGAACGGTATCGGTACACAAAGCGTCGTAGCCCGTGTAGACGGACGTTCAGGCCTTAAAGAAGGTTCGAACGTGAAACTCGCTATCGATATGAACAAGGTTCATTTCTTCGATAAAGATACGACTGCTTCCATCCTGCTTCATTCCTAATCGCAGCAATGATTCAAAAGGTCAGCCCTGATGGGCTGGCCTTTTTTTGAATCTTCGTGAACGAAAGGGCAGCTTCTTCCGGTTGATTTATGCGCGGGATTTCGTTAGGATGAGAATATTGGGATAAAAAGGAGAAAGAGCACGATGCCGAAAAAAGTGAAAGTATCCGATTTGGTGAAGGAGTTCCATTTGGAAATCATTTGCGGCGAAGAAGGGCTAAAGCGTCCGATTACAACAGCCGATTTATACCGGCCGAGCTTGGAGATGGCCGGCTATTATGAATTTCACCCGCACGATCGGGTCCAGATTCTGGGAAAGACGGAGCTTACCTTCTTTGACCGCTTGTCTTCCGAGGAACGGATGGATCGGATGCAGAGGCTTTGTTCGCCGGAAGAAACGCCATGTATCATTATCAGCCGCGGGATGGAGGCGCCGATTGAGCTGCTCGCGGCGGCAAACGAACATCATATTACCGTGATGCGGACGAATCTGGCGACGACCATCCTGGCCAGCAGACTGACGGGATTTCTGGAGAACCGGCTTGCGCCCTCGACGACAATCCACGGGGTACTGGTTGATGTGTACGGGATTGGTATGCTGATTTCCGGCTCCAGCGGCATTGGCAAAAGCGAGACGGCTTTGGAATTGGTCAAGCGCGGTCACAGGCTCATCGCCGACGATGCGGTGGAAATCCGGCAAACGGCAGACAATCAACTGATCGGGAACGCTCCTGAGCTGATTCGGCATCTGCTCGAGATCCGCGGGATCGGAATTATTAATGTGATGACGCTGTTCGGGGCAGGCGCCGTAAGGACGGCAAAGAAAATTTCGGTGGTCTGCAAGCTGGAGATTTGGCAGCAGGATAAACAGTATGACAGGCTGGGTCTGGACGAGGAGACGACGCGCATTATCGATACCGACATTCCGCTGGTTACGATCCCTGTACGACCCGGACGTAACCTGGCGGTCATCATCGAAGTGGCGGCTATGAACTACAGGCTGAAGCGAATGGGATATAATGCCGCGCTGCAGTTTACAAATAAGCTTACAGAGTCGCTGAACGAAGATATGGACGATTTGGAATAGAATTGTACTGCTCATCATTAGGAAGGTAAGTGGAAGGGAGTTTAAGCATGTTTCTTGCGATAAATCCGATTGCGTTCTCCATTGGTCCGTTGAGCGTTCGCTGGTACGGTATTATTCTGGGTACGGCTGCTCTGATAGGGCTGGTGCTTGCCATACAAGAGGGGAAAAGGTTCAAGATGTCCCCCGATTTTTTTATGGACTTGGTCCTGATCGGAGTGCCGTCGGCTATCATTGGCGCAAGGATTTATTATGTAGCCTTCCAATGGGACGATTATAAGGACAATTTGTGGGATGTGTTCAAAATATGGGAGGGCGGCATTGCCATTTACGGCGCACTCATCGGGGCGATCGCTGCTGCGTTTTTTTATGTTCGGCGTAAAGGGTATTCATTTTGGCGAATCGCCGATATTTGCGCCCCGGGGTTGATTGTCGGTCAAGCCATCGGCCGATGGGGAAACTTCATGAATCAGGAAGCGCACGGCGGACCGGTGACGGAAGCCTTCCTGCGGGAAAACCTGCATCTGCCGGACTGGATCGTGAATCAAATGCTGATCGACGGACGGTATTACCATCCTACCTTTCTGTACGAATCGGTATGGAACATCGTGGGGCTTCTTCTGCTGCTCGTGCTGCGGAGACAATCGTTTATGCGGGCGGGAGAGCTCTTTTTAAGCTATTTCATCTGGTATTCGACTGGGCGTTTTTTCATTGAGGCGCTGCGGACCGACAGCCTTGATTTCACGGGACCGGCATGGTTGGCCGAGCTGATGAACGGGCTTTGGTCCCCGATGCAGCTGCTTGGCTTCGAGCAGGGCTACTTGACCTATGGCGGCAACGTGCGCATATCTCAGCTGTTGGCCTTGTTGATCGTTCTTGCCGCCATTACACTGATCGTGGTCCGCCGCCGGAGCGGGGCCGCTGCGGCACGTTACTCAGATCCGATTTATCGGATCGGGGAAGAACCGGATCGATCCGGGGCGCCGGTCTCTGACGATACGAAAGCAGGCGGTGCCGAGACAACGGCCGGTGGTCATAGTCAAGACGGCAAGACGAAGGAGCAGAAGAATGATTCGAACCATACTGTTTGATTTGGATGGAACCATTATCGATACGAATGAGCTGATTATTCAATCCTTTCTACATACGTTTGAAGGGGTGGGGCCTGAACCGCTGACGCGTGAACGCATTGTTCCGAACATGGGACGGCCGTTGATCGAACAGATGGTGTATTTCTCCGGAAGGGAACAGGTGGAAGATTTGGTGGCCAAGTACCGGGAATTTAATATCAGCCGCCATGACGAGCTGGTTAAAGAATTCCCGTATGTGCGGGAGACGTTGGCGCGGCTGCATGCCGCGGGAGTGAAGCTGGGCGTGGTCACGAGCAAAATCCGCCGAACGACGGAAATGGGGCTTAGGCTGACCGGCATGTTCGACTTGTTCGGTACGATTGTGACCGTAGATGATGTGACAAAGCCCAAGCCAGATCCGGAAGGCATCCGCAAGGCGCTGCGTGACCTTGAAGCGGACGCCTCGGCTGCGATAATGGTCGGCGACAGCCACTATGATATCGAAGCGGCGCATCAGGCAGGCATTCGTTCTGTGGGTGTTTCCTGGTCGTTGAAGGGGATAGATTATTTAAAGCGGTATGAGCCGACCTATATCATTGACGATATTCGTGAAATTTTGCCGCTTGCCGGCGTCGAGGGGAAGTAGCCAGTGAGACAAACGGACAGGTATCCGGTAGAAGGGCCGAACTCGCTGTGGCAAATGTACAGCACGATCAGCCGATGGAAGGCCGTTCGCAATTTTATATTCATCCAAATATCCAGATATACTCCTTCCCTGCCGCTGAAGCGCTGGATTTACCGCCGGGTGCTGGGGATGAAGGTGGGGGAGCAGGCTTCTTTCGCGCTGATGGTGATGGTGGATGTCTTTTTTCCCGAAAAGATTGAGGTAGGCGACAATACCATTATCGGCTATAACTCCACCATCCTGACACACGAATATTTAATCAAAGAGTATCGGCTTGGGCGTGTGCGCATCGGTTCCCATGTAATGATCGGCGCGAACACGACGATTTTACCGGGTGTCACGATAGGGGACCATGCCGTTATTGGGGCGGGTTCGGTGGTCCATAAAGATGTGGCTCCGTACAGCTTCGTAGCGGGTAATCCGCTGCGGGTGATCCGTGAGGATGTGCGGAAAGAGCCGGTTTACTTAAATATGGAATAAATTTCATCCTGCGGGAGAAGGGCCGGTTTCCCCAATGCGGCTCCTTCAACCGGCAATCGATAACAGTCAGGGGAAGTTGGGAGCCGGAAGCCGTTGGCTCCCTTCATTCATTATAAGCAGATGGCATCCGAACCTGTTTCCCGATCATTGACGAATCGGGGGTTCCGTGGTAAACTAGCGAGTGTCTTCTTTATCTTGGTAGTATGGTAGCACATTAGCGGACTAAAGTAATAGATGGATGACTCAAAGATGAACCGAATCCAATATCATTTAATGAATAGTAAGGGTGAAGACCGATGTCCAAACCGAAGGTGTTTGAAAAGCCGACAGGCGTAAAGGACTATCTCCCCGAGGCGGCGGCGGCGCTGCGCGGCATTGAGTTCAAAGTGCTGCAGTGTATGGAGCGCTGGGGATACAGAGAAATTATAACGCCTACTTTGGAATATTACGATACGGTTGGAGTCGCGAGCTCCACGGAAGATAAAAAGCTGTTCAAACTGCTCGACCGCAATGGAACAACGCTGGTCATGCGATCGGACATGACAGCGCCGATTGCCCGTGTGGTATCCTCGCTGCTGAGGGAACATCCGTTTCCTCTGCGCCTGTCGTATCATGCCAATGTTTTCCGGGCCATTGAAGCGGAAGCGGGACGGGATGCGGAGTTTTTCCAGACCGGTGTAGAGCTGGTAGGCGACGATTCGAGCGAATCGGATGCGGAAGTGATCGCGCTGGCGGTGGCGTGCCTGCAGGCTGCCGGCGTGAAGGAGTTCAAGATCGCCCTTGGCCATGTGGGATTCTTGAACGGATTGTTCCAGGAGATGCTGGAAGGGCGTCCGGATGCTCAGCGGGCGCTAAAGGACTGCCTCCTGAGCCGCGATTATGTAGGTTATCGGGAGACGATTAAAGCGCTCGGGCTGCCGGCAGAGGTGCAAAAGAAGCTGGAAGGCGTTCTTCGTCTGCGCGGCGGGCAGGAGATTTGCCGTCTGGCGCAGCAAGTGACGCATGATCCTGTAGCCGAACGTGCGATCGCTCATTTGTGTGAGATATGGGATGTGCTGAAGGCTTATCATGTAAGTGAGCATGTGTTAATCGATCTGACGATGATCGGAGATTTCTCCTATTATACAGGCATGACGTTTGAAGGATATGCCGCAGACCTTGGTTTTCCCGTATGCAGCGGCGGCCGCTATGACAATCTACTGTCGCAGTTTGGACGTCCGGCGCCGGCCACCGGATTCGCGCTGAAGACGAACCGCATTTTAGAGGTAGTCGGGAAAAGCGCATCAAGCGCAACGGCCAGGAGAGTGCTTGTCGCTTACACCGCCGAGCATCGCGAAGCGGCGCTTAAGGAAGCCTTGGCGCTGCGTTCACGCGAAGGGTTGATGGTGGAGACCAAACTGCTGGATCATAAGGACGGACTAAAAGACAAACAGCCGCTGGATGACGGAGCCTTCCGCGTACAGGGGACGGTCTATCAGGATGTCTTTGAGTTTGTGAAGTAAAGGAGGGGCGATACGCATGCAGGATTTATTGAAAGTAGCGATGCCCAAAGGGCGTATCTATAAACAGGCCTCCAAGCTGTTCCGCGAAGCGGGCTTAGCGATTCCCGAGGATGCGGATGACTCGCGCAAGCTGATTATCGCCGTACCGGAAGCGCGGATGGAATTCATTATGGCGAAGCCGGTCGATGTACCCACTTACGTCGAGTACGGCGTTGCAGATATCGGAGTTGTCGGCAAGGATGTGCTGATGGAGGAAAACCGGGATGTCTATGAGCTGCTGGATCTCGGCATTGCGCGATGCCGCATGTCCGTGATCGGGCTGCCGGACTGGAAGCCTGTGCTGAATCCTCGGGTAGCGACGAAATACCCGAACGTGGCTTCGCAGTATTTCCGCGAAAGGGGACAGCAGGTCGAGGTGATCAAGCTGAACGGCTCCATTGAGTTGGCTCCATTGATCGGATTGGCGGACCGGATTGTAGATATGGTGGAAACCGGCGGAACGATAAGGGAAAATGGTCTGGCAGAGCACGAGCAGATTTTTGAGATCACAAGCCGCTTGATTGCGAACCGGGTAAGCTACCGGATGAAAAATGCCGCTATTCAAGGGCTGTGCGATCGGCTGCAGCCGGTGATCGCCGCGGTGACGGCAAAGGGATAACCATCCCATCATCCGCAACGAATTGTCAGAAGGAGGCAGGGAACATGAGAATTATGCCTGCATCGAAATTTTCACTGAAGCGGGAGGTCGAGTACGGCTCCCCCGAGCAGAACGAGAGCGTCCGGCGGATCATCGAAGAGGTGCGCCGCGACGGGGATGCGGCGCTGCGGAGATTCGCGCAGCAGTTTGACGGTGTCCGCGTGGACGAGCTGCGCGTGACGAAAGAGGAGATCGAGGCCGCTTACAACGAGGTGGACGAGGAGTTTTTGTCGGCCATTCGTGCGGCCGCAGTGAATATTCGAAAATTCCATGAGAAGCAGATGCGTTCCTCGTGGATGGATTTGCAGGCCGACGGCACCATCCTCGGCCAAGTGATCCGTCCGCTGAGGCGGGTCGGCTTGTATGTTCCGGGCGGGAAGGCGGCTTATCCTTCTTCGGTGCTGATGAATGCCATTCCTGCACAGGTCGCGGGAGTGCCGGAGATCGTGATGGTGACGCCGCCGGCCACCGCAGGGGCTGTGGGCATCAACCCGCATATTCTGGTAGCGGCGGCGGAAGCGGGCGTCGGCGAAATCTACCGCGTGGGCGGAGCTCAGGCCGTAGCTGCGCTCGCTTATGGGACGGAGTCGATCCGAGCCGCGGACAAGATCGTCGGGCCGGGCAACATTTATGTAGCTCTGGCCAAGCGGTATGTGTTCGGCGCCGTAGATATCGACAGCATTGCCGGGCCGAGCGAAATTGTCGTGCTGGCCGACGATAGTGCGGATCCGGCCTACGTAGCTGCGGATCTGCTCTCTCAGGCGGAACACGACGAGATGGCCTCGGCCATTCTGATCACGACATCGGAACCGTTGGCCGAAGCGGTCCGCGCAGAGGTGGAACGCCAGTTGAACGAGCTGCCGCGGCGTGAGATCGCCGCGAGATCGATTCGCGATTATGGCGCGATTCTTACGGTATCTGACCTTGAAGAGGGGATTGATGCAGTCAATCGCTTGGCGCCGGAGCATCTGGAGATTATCGTGCGGGAACCGTTTCAATATTTAAGCCGGATCGAGAATGCGGGAGCGATCTTCCTTGGGCCTTACAGCTCCGAGCCGGTAGGCGATTATTTTGCCGGACCGAACCATGTGCTGCCGACCAATGGCACGGCACGGTTCTCGTCACCGCTTAACGTGGACGATTTCATAAAGAAGTCGAGCGTCATTTATTACAGCAAGGAAGCGCTGCTGCGGGACGGCGGTCAAATTATTTCGCTCGCCCGTCATGAGGGGCTGGATGCACATGCGCGGGCAATTCAAATTCGTTTGGAGAAAGAAGGGAATACTCGTGGCTGAACAAGACTTTCAGGCAGCGGGGCGCCGGGCTGAAATCGCGCGCAAAACGAATGAGACGGACATTAAACTGGCTTTCTCTGTCGACGGTTCGGGCGTATCCGAGATCGAGACCGATGTACCGTTTTTGAACCATATGCTCGATTTGTTTACGAAGCACGGCCAATTCGACCTCAGGGTGGACGCCCGGGGCGATGTGGAAATCGACGATCACCATACGGTAGAGGATATCGGCATCTGCCTCGGACAGACGCTGCGTGAAGCGCTGGGCGACAAAAAAGGAATTAAACGCTACGCAAGCGTGTTTGTTCCGATGGATGAAGCGCTGGCTCAGGTGGCGATCGATATCAGCAACCGTCCCCATCTGGAATATCGCGCCGAGTATCCATCGGCAACGGTGGGCAGCTTCACGACGGAGCTGGTACATGAGTTTCTGTGGAAATTTGCGCTGGAGGCCCGGATTACGCTGCACGTTATCGTGCATTACGGGCACAATACGCATCATATGATCGAAGCGGTCTTTAAGGCACTTGGCCGTGCTCTGGACGAAGCGACCAGCATCGACCCGCGCGTGCAGGGCGTTCCGTCCACGAAAGGGGTACTGTAAGCCATGATCGCGATCATCGATTACGGAATGGGCAATCTGCACAGCGTCCGTTCGGCGGTGGAGCGTCTTGGCTACAGCGCCTTGGTGACGACGGACGAGCGCGAGCTGCTGGATTCGGAAGGAGCCATCCTCCCCGGTGTAGGCGCGTTCGGCGATGCGATGGAGCATCTGCGCAATGCCGGGCTGGATGAAGCGGTGAAACGTTACGCGCAAAGCGGAAAGCCTCTGCTGGGGATCTGCCTTGGCATGCAGCTGCTGTTCAGCAGGAGCGAGGAATACGGCGTGCATGAAGGATTGAACCTGCTGCCGGGCGAAGTCGTCCGCTTCCAGGGCAGCTGCAAGGTTCCGCACATGGGCTGGAACAAGCTGTCGTTCAAACAGTCGAATCCGCTGCTTCAGGGTTTGGAAGAAGGCCATGTGTATTTCGTCCATTCCTACCATGTGCTTCCCGAGCGGAAGGAAGACCTGCTTGCGACGACCGATTATCATCAGGAGGTCACGGCTATTGTCGGCCGCGGCAACGTGTACGGCATGCAGTTTCACCCCGAGAAAAGCGGGGCTGTCGGCATGCGGCTGCTCGGCAACTTTCTGAATATGTGCGTCAAGAAACAGGCTGCAACGTAGCCAATCAGGCTGCCATACAGCGAAGCACGAATGTCTGATGGCGGCTTGTACCCTATAAGACTCTGAGATGGAGGAACGTCCATGTCTTCATTTGTTATTTATCCCGCGATCGATATTCGCGGCGGCAAGTGTGTTCGTCTGATTCAAGGGGACTATAACCAGGAAACGGTATACAATGAAAATCCGCTAGAAGTGGCCAAAGCCTGGGAATCGCAAGGGGCGAAATGGATTCATTTGGTCGACCTTGACGGAGCCAAGGCGGGCTATCCCGTGAATGACAAGCTGATCGGTGAAATCGCAAAGTCCGTTCAGGTGCCGGTGCAGCTCGGCGGCGGCTTGCGCACGGAGAAGGACGTGGATCACGTGCTTTCGCTAGGCGTATCGCGTGTTATTCTCGGTACGGCGGCGATTGAAAACCGTGATTTTGTGAACCGCGTACTCGCCAAGCACGGTGATAAGGTGGCCATTGGTCTGGATGCGCGCGACGGCTATGTCGCGACGCGCGGCTGGCTGGAAACGTCTGCGGTGAAAGCGGATGAGCTTGCCGTGGAGCTGGCGCGGGAAGGCGCCCGCACGTTTATTTTTACGGATATTTCCCGTGACGGCATGATGAGCGGACCGAACGTGGAAGCGATCGTCCACTTGGCCAAGGTGTCCGGACAAACGGTGATTGCGTCTGGAGGCGTCAGCCAATACGACGACTTGAAGCGTCTTGTACAGTACGCGTCTGAGGGAGTCGGCGGCGCGATCGTCGGGAAGGCGCTGTATACTGGCAGCATTAAGCTGGAGGAAGCGCAAAGCCTGGTATAAGCTGATTCAACGATTGCCGCCCGCCGGAGAGCGAGGCGGCTTTACGGCAGAGAAAGGGGTGCGGGGTATGCTGGCCAAACGGATTATTCCCTGCCTTGACGTCAAGGATGGCCGGGTCGTCAAGGGAGTTAACTTTGTGAATTTGCGCGATGCTGGTGATCCGGTAGAGCTGGCTTCGATCTATGACCGCGAGGGGGCTGACGAGCTTGTGTTCCTCGATATTTCGGCTTCGCATGAAGGCCGTGCCACCATGGTTGAAGTGGTGCAAAAAACGGCCGGTGAAATCACGATTCCGTTTACGGTAGGAGGCGGGATTTCCAGTGTGGACGATATGAAGCGGCTGCTAAGAGCGGGCGCGGACAAAATCGGCATCAATACGGCTGCAGTCAAAAATCCGCAGCTCGTGTCCGACGGTGCGCGCCGGTTCGGCTCGCAGTGCATCGTGGTGGCCGTTGACGCCCGATACAATGCCGAATGGGGCGAGTGGGAGGTATTTACACACGGCGGACGGAACGGTACGGGCATCAAGGCGCTGGAGTGGGTAAAGCGGATCGAACAGCTCGGGGCTGGAGAAATTTTGCTCACAAGCATGGATGCGGACGGTACGAAGGACGGCTTTGACCTCCCGCTGACGAAGGCGGTGTCGGAGCTGGTGACGATTCCTGTCATCGCCTCGGGCGGAGCGGGCAGGAAGGAGCATTTTTATGAGGTGTTCACAGAAGGCAAAGCGGATGCGGGGCTGGCTGCGACGATTTTCCATTATAAAGAAATAACGATTGAAGAGGTTAAGGACGACCTTAGAAATAAAGGAGTGGAGATCCGATGAGTGGACAACAAACGTCGGTGGATAACTTGGAAAGCTTGTTAGCGGCGATTAAATGGGACGGAAGCGGCCTGGTGCCGGCCATCGTTCAGGATGCGGCCAGCAAAGAGGTGCTGATGATGGCCTATATGAACAAGGATTCGCTGAAAGCTACGCTGGAGTCGGGCGAAACCTGGTTTTGGAGCCGTTCGCGCGGGGAGCTGTGGCATAAAGGCGCTACAAGCGGGCATATCCAGAAGGTAAAATCGCTGAAGTACGACTGCGACGGAGATACGCTGCTGGTGCAGGTGGACCAAACCGGTCCGGCTTGCCATACGGGACGCTACAGCTGTTTTCAGCACGATGTACGCGTCGGCGTTTTGGCCGGGCAGGCGGAGAAGATAGGGTCTGATGAAGAAGTCGTGAAGGACCGCTTCGCGATGCTGGGCATATTGGAATCCGTCATTGCACAGCGCGATGCCGAGCGTCCGGAAGGGGCCTATACGACCTATCTGTTCGAGAAAGGCGTCGACAAGATTTTGAAAAAGGTCGGTGAGGAAACGGCGGAGGTCATCATCGCAGCTAAAAACCGGGACAACGACGAGCTGCGTTATGAAGCCAGCGATCTGATTTTCCATCTCCTGGTGCTGCTCCGCGAGAGAAAGCTGCCGCTGGATGAGCTGATGAAAGAGCTGGACCGCCGCCACAACAAGTAAATAAGCTTGGGATCAAAGCTCATTGGAAGAACAACCTAACGGCAATTCAGCGGAAGAACATGGAACCGCTGGCCGGGCAAGGAGAATCGCTCTATGCGCATTGATTATCATACGCACCATGTAAGATGCGGCCATGCGTCGGGTGAACTGGAGGACTATGTGCTGAAGGGCATTGAGATCGGACTCACCCAGCTCGGGCTGTCCGATCACATGCCCTTGCTGCACGTAGATCCGGCCGCCTATTATCCCGGCATGGCCATGCCGATGGAAGAACTGCCGAAATATATTGAGGAAGCGTTCATGCTGCGGGAGAAATATAAAGACCGCATTGATATTCGTGTAGGGCTCGAAGGAGACTATATCGAAGGCTACGAGGCTGACATCGAGCGGATCATTCAAGCATATCCCTGGGATTACGTTATCGGGTCTGTGCATTTTTTGGGTGAATGGGACATTACCGACTACCGGCAAACCGACGGCTGGAAGCAGAGGGACGCCTACGAGGTGTACGAACAGTACTATGATGCAGTAGGTAAAGCCGTCAGGACAGGCTTTTATGATTATATCGGGCATATTGACGTGATCAAGAGGTTCGGCTTCAAGCCGGAGCAAAGCGTGGAGCACCTCGAACGCCAAGTTTTGGAAGCGGTAAAAGCACAAGACATGGCCATCGAGCTGAATGCCAGCGGTCTGCGTATGCCGGTCAACGAAATGTTTCCAAGCCGCCGGATGCTGGAATATGCGCTGGAGCTGGGTATTCCGCTCACGATCGGCTCGGACGCTCACCAGCCGGAGCGGCTGGGACAATATCTGGATCAGGCGGTAGATCTGCTTCGTGATGTCGGTTTTAAAGAATTAGCCACATTTAAAGGCCGGAAACGGCTAATGATGCCTATTGGATTCCCCTAATATGATGTATAATAGGGTAGTAGCTTTATTAAAATGATGTAAAATACCATTTTTTGCAATACTTGCGGCGTCGTTTGATGACCCACGTAACATAAGCACAAGCGGAGGTAACCATGTACAGCGACAAAATGAAGATTTTTTCGGGTTCGTCCAACCCGAGATTGGCGGAGCGCATTTGCAAGGAGCTTGATGTACCGCTCGGCCAGATCAAGCTGTCCCGTTTCAAAAGCGGGGAAATCTACTGTCTCTATGAGGAAAGCATCCGGAATTGCGACGTGTTCCTAGTGCAGACCTTTTCCCATCCGATCAATGAGAATTTCATGGAGCTTCTCGTTATGATGGATGCCGCCAAACGGGCATCGGCGAGAACGATCAATCTTGTCGTTCCCTACTATGGTTATTCCCGCCAAGAGCGAAAAGCGGCGCCCCGGGAACCGATCTCGGCGAAGCTGGTGGCGGACCTGCTGACTACAGCCGGTGCGGACCGCGTCATCACCATCGATCTGCATGCTCCGGCCATTCAAGGCTTTTTCAACATTCCGGTGGACCATTTGACGGCACTGGATTTGATCAGTGATTACATTAAGAAGAAAAACATTCCCAATCCGATCATCGTTTCACCGGATGCGGGACGGGCGACGACTGCAGAGAAAATGGCCAACATTCTTGACGCGCCGTTCGCTATGATGATCAAAAAAAGACCCGCTCACAACGAAGCGGTTATCACGCATGTCATCGGAGAAGTTGAAGGAAGAACCCCGATCATCATTGAGGATTTGATCGATACGGGAACGACGATCGTCAACGTTGTCGAAGGCCTCAAGGAGCGCGGGGCGAACGATGCCTACGTGTGTGCGACACACCCGGTGTTCTCCGGACCGGCGCTGCAGCGTCTGGATCATCCGAACATCAAGGAATGCGTGATTACGGACTCCATCGCCATTCCGGAAGATCATTCGGCCCGGTTCCAAGTATTGTCCGTGGCCACTTTGCTGTCGGATGCCATCAACATCATCATGTCCGGCGGATCGCTTAGCTCTTTGTTTAAATATGGCGGTGTATAACTTATAATACATTTATTGGATGACCCCGACAAACAGGAACTAACAGTTTGGGGTCATCTTGTGGTATACTTAAGAATCAATATTACTCCGGCGATTTAGAGAGCACTTTGCGAATGGATATTCAGGAAGGGTTTCTCATGAATTCCGGTCGGGTTACGGAGGTGCCTTATTACTATGGGGAAGAAAAAACGTGCGACGCCCAAGCACAGCAATATCGTACCGATGAAAATGGATGCCACGTTCTTTTTCGAAAAAGCCGTTCAGTCCTTGGACCGTTATCATTATGATAAGGCATTGAAGTATTTTCGTCGCGCGGCCGAATATGAACCGGAAAACCCGGTGAATCATTGCAATCTGGCCGGGCTTCTGTCCGAGATGGGAAATTATGAGGAATCCAACCGCATTTTGCAGCATGTGCTTGATCGGATCGACCCTACGATGACGGAATGCTATTTTTATATGGCGAACAATTTTGCCAATATGGAGAATTACGAGCTGGCCGAAGAAGCGATTATCCATTACCTGGAGAATGACCCCAACGGACAGTTTCTGGAAGAATCCGAAGAAATGATGGAGCTGCTCAGCTACGAGCTCGACCGTCCCACCAAGCTGACGACGATCAAGAGCCGGGAAGGGCTGTTCGAGCACGACCGGGCGCGTTCGATGCTGGAGGAGGGCCGTTTTTCGGAAGCGGTGCGGGTGCTGGAGAAAATTATCCGCAAGCATCCCGACTTCATAGCTGCGCGCAATAACCTTGCGTTGGCCTATTATTACATGGGACACTTTGAAAAATCGGTTGATATGATTCGTCAAGTGCTGGAGCTGGAGCCGGGCAATTTGCATGCGTTGTGCAATCTGGCGATTTTTTACCAGCATTTCGGTGATAAGGCGGGTCTGGCCGGGCTGCTTGAAGTGCTGCGCAAAACGTATCCTTTCCATCAGGATCATGCGTTTAAGCTGGCGACCACTATGGGGATTTTGAACGAGCATGAGAAGGCTTATTTGCTGTTCAAGCGTCTGTTGAAAACCGGCGAAACGGGTCCGGATCCTTGCTTGTGTCACTATACCGCCGTAGCCGCATACAATACGGGCCGCTATGAGGAAGCTGAGCGCTGGTGGCGGCAGGCGGCGAAGTTCGACCCCGGTTCGGAAATTCCCAGGTTCTATCTTAATTTGCTCAATAAGAATTGGGACGAAGCGGTGAAGCCGCCTGTCAGCTATCATTATCATATGCCGTTTGAGGAGCAGTTTCGGGGAATCGAGCGTACGGAGAACGGCTTGCCGGATCACCTGAAGCGCGATCCGTTGGTGCGTTCGTCCTTTTTCTGGGCGTTGCGGCATGGAGACGCGCATACGAAGCTGCAGGTCATTCAAGCGTTCGGCTTGATCGCCGATGACGAGGTGAAGGATGCGCTGCTTGAATTTATCGGACAACCGGGCGAGGATGACTATCTGAAGAAGGTGGCTATTTTCGTTCTTCGCAGTATCGGCGTGAAAGAACCGCTGACGGCCGTGCTGGAGGGGAATCAGACAACGGTGGCCCCGTCGCCTTTTGCTCCGGGGCTTCCGATATGGGATCCCAAATGGCAGCTGGTGATGGAGACGGCGATGCGGTATATGTTCCGCCGCTACGATATGGTGCAGCAGTACGATTTACAAACGCTTTGGGTAGAATACTTATCAAGAGTATTTCCGAACGTGCCCAAAATCACGAAAGTGGAGGGCTGGGCAGCGGCCCTGGAATACCTGACGGCAAAGATGCACCGACGCCCTGTCAGCTATCAGGAAACCGCGGATCGCTACGGCGTATCGGTAGCTACCGTCAGCAGGAATGCCAAGCTGATTGATGAAGCCTGCGGATTGAAAGAAAAGATGGACGCCATCTTTGATAAATTTGCAAGCTTGGAGTCTTAACCTTAATATGAAGGTATAGAAAAAAATACGCTGACAACCGGCCGTAAAGAAGCGGCTTTAAGAGTTGCAGTGGATTGGGAGGAAACCATATGTACAAGTCAATCGTTATCGGAACCGGACCTGCCGGGTTAACGGCAGCTATCTACTTGGCACGCGCCAACTTGAACCCGCTTGTTATCGAAGGTCCGGAGCCGGGCGGCCAGTTGACCACCACAACGGATGTGGAAAACTTTCCGGGGTTTCCTGAAGGCATCATGGGGCCGGAATTGATGTCGAATATGCGTAAACAAGCCGAACGCTTCGGCGCTGAATTTAAAACCGGCTGGGTCAATAAGGTGGATCTCTCCGAGCGTCCGTTCAAGCTCAACGTAGAAGGTCTTGGAGACATTGTCGCGGAATCGCTGATCATCTCTACAGGCGCATCGGCCAAGCTGCTCGGCATTAAGAACGAGAAGGAAAGCATCGGCCGCGGCGTCAGCACCTGTGCAACCTGCGACGGCTTTTTCTTCCGCGGCAAAAAGATTATCGTGGTCGGCGGCGGCGACTCGGCGATGGAGGAAGCAAATTTCCTGACACGTTTTGCAACGGAAGTACGCATCGTCCACCGCAGAAACGAGCTGAGGGCTTCCAAAATCATGCAGGATCGCGCGCGCGAGAATGAAAAGATTGTTTGGAGCTTAAACCGTACGCCTCTGGAGATTATATCCGGGGATAAAGGCGTTACCGGTCTAAAAGTGAAAAACAACGAAACCGGCGAAGAAGAATTGATCGAAGCGGACGGCATCTTCATAGCGATCGGCCATAAGCCGAATACGGATTTCCTCGGCGGACAAATCGAAACCGACGAGCTGGGCTACATTATCACGAAGCCGGGTTCATCCTTGACCAATGTGGAAGGCGTATTCGCCTGCGGCGACGTACAGGATAGCAAGTATCGCCAAGCGATTACGGCTGCCGGCAGCGGTTGTATGGCTGCGCTGGATTGCGAAAAATTTCTTGAAGGGCATATGGTACACGATTGGAGCCAGTCTCTTTAATCGATTGAACGTGGAACTTTCGTTCCGCGTTTTTTCTTTAGCCTTCGCTTGACCTCTTGTAGACGTTGGCTTATAGTTGGAACAAGAGAGAGTGCATATGAGCCGGGTCTTCAAAGGTCTTGGACAACATAGATTGGCAATTTTTATGAGGTGATTAAGAAGCATGGAACAACAAGTATACGTCGGAGTCGATTTGGGAGGTACCTCCATTAAGGTGGGCTTATGTAATGAGCAGGGCAAGCTGCTGCTCACAGACGAAGGGCCGACCGGTACCGAGCACGGCGCCGACGTGGTGTTGGAAAATATCGCGCAGTACGTTCGCAAACTGGTGGCGGAGTCCGATTATACATGGGATCAGGTTGCAGGGATCGGAGCGGGAATCGCCGGATTCATGGATATTTCCGAAGGCTTCGTTAAGCTGTCTCCCAACCTGGGCTGGCGCAATGTGCCGGTGAAGAAAATTCTTGAAGAAAAGCTTGGAAAATCGGTGATAATCGACAATGACGCCAATGTGGCGGCCCTTGGCGAAGCGTGGGCGGGTGCAGGCGCGGGTATCCCGAACATCGTTTGCTATACGCTTGGCACCGGTGTCGGTGGCGGGATCATTATCCGCGGCCGAATTTACCAAGGCTTTTCCGGTATGGCCGGCGAACTGGGGCATATGGCGATTGTTCCCGACCTTGAGGCTATCGATTGCGGCTGCGGCAAAAAGGGCTGTCTGGAAACCGTCTCATCCGCAACGGGCATTATTCGAATGGCGAAGGAAGCGGTGGAACGCGGCGAGAGTACCTCTTTGGCACTTGTAGAAAACATCATGGCTAAAGATGTGTTCGACGCAGCCAAAACCGGCGACGAAACGGCGCTTCGTATTATCAACCGCGCTGCCTTGTACCTCGGCAAATCGATGGCTACCGTTTCCGTTATCTTAAATCCTCAGCGATTTATCGTCGGCGGAGGCGTATCCAAGGCGGGCGATATCCTGTTTGACGCGATCCGTAAACACTACAGAGAGCATACTCAGGAAACCGCGCAGGAAGGCGTGGACATCGTCCCGGCTGTTCTAGGCAACGATGCCGGAGTCGTTGGCGCTGCCGGCCTTAATCTGCGGGGATAAACCCGGATCGAGCCGTCCTGCGGCTTCTCCGGGCAGTGGAAGGAGAAGAACCCCATGGAAGAAATGCAAACTCTCGGCAAGCTGGTGATCATTACGGGGATGTCCGGAGCCGGCAAAACCATAGCGGTGCAAAGCTTGGAGGACCTGGGTTTTTTCTGCGTGGATAACCTCCCTCCGGTCTTGATTCCTAAATTTGCCGAGCTTATTGAGCAATCCAAAGGTCGAATCGGTAAAGTAGCACTTGTGATCGATCTCCGCGGCCGTGAGTTTTTCACTTCGCTGTCGGAGTCGCTTCGGTTCATTAACGAGAATTATACTTTAACTCATGAAATATTGTTCCTCGATGCAACGGATTCGGTTCTGGTGCAGCGTTATAAGGAAAGCCGGCGCAAGCATCCTCTGGCTCCGACAGGAGCGCCGCTGGAAGGCATTCAGCAGGAAAGGAAGCTGCTTGAGGAGCTAAAGGGTCTGGCTACTCAGGTGATCGATACCAGCAATTTGAAGCCAACCCAGCTCAAAGAAAAGATCATTTCCCGTTTCACCAACCTAGAGGTAGGCGGCATATCTATAAATGTAATCTCATTTGGCTTTAAATACGGAATTCCGATTGATGCCGATTTGATTTTTGACGTTCGCTTTTTGCCCAACCCGCATTATGTGGAGCATTTACGTCCGAACACCGGGCAGGATACGGAAGTGTACGATTATGTCATGAAATGGACGGAGACGCAGGAGTTTTTGGCGAAGCTCCTCGATATGCTGCATTTCCTCATTCCCCAGTACAAGAAGGAAGGCAAGAGCCAAGTCGTCATCGGTATCGGCTGTACCGGAGGTAAGCACCGCTCGGTTGCGATTGCGGAATATCTCGGTAAAATGATGGGCAATAGCGAAACGGAAGTGATCAGAGTCACTCACCGGGATTCGGAACGCGATCGGGTTGAGGTGAAGAAATGACGCTTGTCCATGAGAGGGGAAAAATCAGGCCGCGGATTGTTGTCATCGGAGGGGGAACGGGTCTGTCGGTCATGCTTCGCGGACTTAAACAGAAGCCCATGGATATTACAGCTATCGTCACGGTGGCCGACGACGGAGGGAGCTCAGGCATTTTACGCTCCGAGCTTGAAATTATTCCGCCGGGCGATATCCGCAACGTATTAACCGCGTTGTCGGATGTGGAACCGCTGCTGGGCCAACTGCTCGAATATCGTTTTGATAAAGGGAATGGTTTGGCTGGACACAGTTTGGGTAACCTAATGTTAGCGGCGATGCGAGATATTACCGGTGATTTCGTTACCGGGGTGCGGGAGCTGAGCCGTGTTCTGGCTGTTCGCGGCCGCGTGCTTCCGGCTTCGGATCAGTCGATTGTACTTATCGCGGAGATGGAGGATGGCACCGTTGTGAAGGGGGAATCCAAGATTCCCCAGGCAGGCGGTGTCATCCGCCGCGTATCGATCGAACCGGCTGATGCTTGTGCTCTGCCGGAAGCGTTGGAGGCTTTGCGGCAGGCGGATGCTATACTGGTTGGTCCGGGGAGTCTTTACACCAGCATTTTGCCGAACTTGCTGGTACCCGAGATCGCGGAGACGATTGTGTCGTCCCAAGCGTTGAAAATGTTTATTTGCAACGTAATGACCCAGCCTGGAGAGACCGACGATTATAAAGTGAGCGACCATTTGAAAGCGATTCGAGATCATGTCGGGCAGGATTTGTTCGATTATGTCATTGTGAATAATGAAGAGATTCCCGAGAAGGTTCAAAACCGGTATGCCGAAAAAGGCGCAAAGGTCGTTCAACTGGATTTGGATGAAGTGACGAAGCAAGGCTACAAGGTCATTGCCGACCGCCTCGTCTTGTTCCGAACTTATTTACGTCACGATGCGGAAAAGCTAAGTCAGCACATTTATCAACTGGTGGAGAGCTGGATGTTCAAGAAGAGGTGATTACCATGTCCTTCGCCGCCCAAACGAAAAAAGAACTTACCTTGATGGAGTCGGAGCAATGCTGCGAGAAAGCGGAGCTATCTGCCCTCCTTCGTATGAATGGGGCCGTCCAGGTTTCCAGTCAGAAGATTGTATTGGATGTCTCGACGGAGAATGCCGCCATCGCAAGGCGGATTTATACGCTTCTCAAAAAGACGTTTCAGGTGCATACGGAGCTTCTGGTCCGCAAAAAAATGCGGCTGAAGAAGAACAACGTATATATTGTGCGTGTTCCCAATCAGGTGCAGGAGATTTTAAAGGAGCTGCGGATTGTTTCCGAGGGATTTCTGTTCACACCGGGCATAGAGCCGGATATTATTAAGAAAAGCTGCTGCAAAAGGGCATATCTGCGAGGGGCTTTCCTGGCGGGAGGCTCGGTCAACAACCCGGAGGGCTCTTCTTATCATTTGGAAATTTATTCGATGTACGAAGAGCACTGTCAGGCTTTGTGCCAATTGGCCAATGATTTTGACCTGAATGCCCGCTGTATCGAACGCAAAAAAGGATTTGTCCTCTACATCAAGGAAGGCGAGAAAATCATCGAGTTTCTCAGTTTAATCGGTGCGCACCAGGCTTTGCTCCGTTTTGAAGACGTCCGGATCATGAAGGACATGCGCAACTCGGTAAACCGTTTGGTCAATTGCGAAACGGCGAATTTGAACAAAACGATCGGTGCGGCGGTGCGCCAAATCGATAATATTCGCCTTCTGCAAAAAGAAGTCGGTCTTAATAATCTGCCGGAGAAGCTCCGGGAAGTTGCGGAAATCCGTTTGAAGCATCCGGATATGAATTTGAAGGAAGTCGGGGATCTGCTGAAGGGTCAAGTCAGCAAATCCGGAGTCAATCACCGTTTGAGAAAAATCGATGAACTGGCGGAAAAGCTCAGGAAATCGTGAGAAATTCGTCTAAATGTAGATTTTTTGTGTAAATTATCAATAATTCTAGTGTAAACTAATGAAAAATGGTATAATAACTGAAAAATCGCTTTTTAACGAATGCAGAACGGTTACCGATTTGGCAAGGTTTCCGCTCTGAATTGTTTTGGGATACCATCCTTCTTTATAGGACGGTGAAATTTAATTACTCTTAGGGCGTTCAGCCCTTCATCCTTTGGGAATTAAGATTGTAGGGGGTATTGGTTGCATGTCGAGACGCCCAGTAGTCGTCAAATTAAAAACAGGCCTTCATGCCAGACCGGCAGCACTTTTCGTGCAGGAAGCGAATAAGTTTTCCTCGGAAATTTTTGTGGAGAAAGACGAGAAGAAAGTCAATGCCAAGAGCATTATGGGCATTATGAGCCTTGCCATTAGTACGGGGACCGAAGTCCACATAAGTGCGGAAGGTTCGGACGCAGAACAGGCTGTAAACGCTTTAGTCGCATTAGTGAGCAAAGAGGAATTGGAGAACCAATAAGATCTGCAAGCTTCCGATAAGGAAGCTTTTTCTTTTGCGGGCTTCCTTATTTTACCTGGAGGGACAAGCAGAAATTCATCAGAAAAAAGCGCAACCTTTTTTCGGGCCGTGCGTCTATATAGACGTGCTATAACCGGAAAAGGTTTTTTGTTGTTTCTGGAAACATCCGCATAAACAAGCCTTATGAGGGCTCGGCTTTCCGGCGGTTTCGGAAACAGCATCTCGCCTGTGAAGCGGGGAGCTGTGCCACCCTGCCGTTCCGGCTTTAAGAAAAGACTTCGATGAGAAGTAATTCTTAAGAATAATAAAGAAAGTATAAATTTGCAGCGTAGTTAAACACTTTCTTTATTGCAAGAAACCCTGCCCTTGAATCACGGTCGCTCATTAAGGGACGACCTAGTTCGTTAGTGGTTTTCTTACGGCACCAAAAGAGCTGCACAAAGAGGAGTAGAAGGATGAAACGAATAAGGAAAGAATTGGCCTTGTTGCTAATCATGTCGATGCTGCTGTCGTTTGTAGCGGTCCCTATGGCTTCTGCTGCGGAACAAGAAGCGCCGATATCTTCCGGGACGACTTATGTATTACTCTACCTGAACAAGAAGGAAGCTTTCCTGAACGGGGAGCAGGTTACGCTGGAGGCTCCGGCGACCATCATCAAGGACAAGACATTCGTTCCCGCCAAGTTTTTGGGCGATGCTTTCGGGATGAGAGTGGAATGGATTGCATCCAAACGGCAAATTGAAATGGATACGCCGGGTTACAATATCATGCTCGACATTGATAACAAATCCGTGTGGATTAACGGATACTGGCAGCATTTTGACGATGTGGCTGCGATTGTGAACGGTAAGCTGATGATCAAGCTGACTTGGCTAGCCGACTACATGGGGGCGAGATATACATACAATGATGAGCTGAAACGGGTCGATGTACTTTACACGAAGCCTCCGCGGGGAATTTACAATCCGGATACAAGCAATTCAAACCCCGTTGCCAAGTTTACGTTTGCCAAGCCGACCTACAAGATCGGTGAACCGGTCAAATTTGTGGACCTGAGTTACGACCCGGATGCGGAAGGTCTTCCAAAGTACGAGTGGCAGGGCAGGGAAGAGGCCTATTTCGCTCCCGGCACTTATCCGATTACTCTGACGGTATGGGATCGTAACGGCAACAAGAGCGAGCCCTATACCCGCAACCTTGTGATTACGAATGAAACCTATCTGAATAAAGTGGAATATCCGATCTACACGAAGCCAGTGGGCAGTTACATTAAGACCGATTGGGGCACACTGTGGAATAATTTCTGGGAACTTCCCCAACTGCCGAAGCAGGTGACGGAGGACCGCTCCCGCAAGCTGCTTGTCAGCGACAGCCCGGAGACCTTCACCGAACAAGGAATTTTGTATCAGGATGATGTTGAAGGCAAAGGACGTCTGTACGCGGATCATATTAACGGAACGAAAGAAAAAATGACGCTGGCGATTCTGGCAACCAACCTGACTGATAAACCGGTAACGGTCAAAACGACGAATAAAGGCGAGGTATGGCCTTCCGTTTATGCGAATTTGATCGGCAGCGAGGCAACCGTCGATTTCCTGATCGGCGATCCGATTAACGAGACGATGACGATTCCGCCTCAAAAAACATTTGTATATAAGCAATTTCCGGATTTTTATCCCGATCAAGGGGTGAATTTGTTCTACGATGTGGAAACAAGCGGAAAGGTGCAGTTTACATTCGTGACCGCTCCGGAAATTACACAAAATGCATTGCAGCTTCCGAAGCTTGCGTTTAACGGTCATGTCCGCGGCACATTCCCGGTTTCCGAACTGATCTGGAACATTGATGCCAGCTCATTTACTACGCCGTCACGATTGGTTATCGGGGATGGGAAGACGGATCCGTTCCAGCCCGGATATGATCCGCAGCGTGGACAAGAAGTGCGCAACGAAGGCAACTATGGGGTAGTGTACAAAATTCACGCGGATAAACCGCGGAAGATGGCGGTCATGATTCTTCCTAGAGGAGGGGTGTTTAAGGGGCCGATCAAAATCAACGGTGAAATCCGTATGGTTCCTTACTCCGGTGTGATGACCGCATTCGACGGTATGCAGATTTTGGCGAAAACTACGGGCAAGGAAGAGTCGTTGGATATTGAATTCAGCCCTCCGGCCGGGTCTGCGCTTCCATTCGACCTGATCTTCTACCCGCTCGATGATCGGGCGCAATAATCGTTCGCAACAAGACCTTTTTCTCCCGCTTTCAGAAAGCGGTGGGGAAAGGTCTTTTTTTGCTGAGAATCAAAAGCTGGTTTAAAGGACTGAAAGCCAATAAAAAAGCCCTGATTCGGCTTATTCGCCGTTCAGGACTTTTTTCATTGCGACAGTGTTACACGCGCTCGATCACTTTATCGATCAAGCCATACGATACCGCTTCCGCCGCCGACATGAAGTTATCGCGGTCCGTATCTTTTTCGATACGCTCGACGGATTGACCGGTACGCTCTGCCAAAATGGTATTCAGCTTGTCGCGCATTTTCAGAATACGTCTTGCACGGATCTCGATATCGCTGGCTTGCCCTTCGGCGCCGCCAAGCGGCTGGTGAATCATGACTTCGCTGTTTGGCAGGGCGAACCGTTTGCCTTTGGCGCCTGCCGCGAGCAGGAATGCTCCCATCGATGCAGCCAAACCTACGCAAATCGTAGATACGTCCGGCTTGATGAACTGCATCGTGTCGTAAATCGCCATTCCCGATGTGATGGAGCCTCCCGGGCTGTTAATATACAGATGGATATCTTTGTCCGGATCGCTTGCTGTCAAGAACAACAGCTGGGCGATAATCGAATTGGCTACAACATCGTTGATCGGACTACCGAGAAAAATAATGCGGTCCTTAAGCAGACGGGAGTAAATATCGTAGGCGCGTTCCCCTCTTGCGTCAGGTTCGACAACCATAGGAATAAAACTCATGAGCTGCAGCCTCCTTATATTTAAACTATAACCATCATAACGGAAAATCAAACAAAGGTCAAGAAAGGTCAAACAAAGAAAATAAAAAAACTCCTGATGGAGTATTTCGAAAGATGCCAAAGCATTATGGCAGCCGTTATTCTGTAAACCAAAAAACAGCAACGCGCCCGCAAGGAATCGAACCTTGATCTCAGGCTCCGGAGGCCTACGTCATATCCATTGGACCACGGGCGCATATACAATTAGGATGTTGTCTCAAGGTGACAGCAAAAGTTATTATAATCTATCGTGCTGATAAATGCAACTCCATAAATCAAAAAGTTTTGAATGAATAGGCTGCAGGCCAATGGGAAAAAATTCGAATGGGAGCCTCTTGAAGCAAGGAACATATTGGAGTATAATAAGTTCAGCTAAGTGAGAGTGCTTAGTTCTTTTTTTGGAAGATGTGGGACTAAAAATGCAGTACCGGGACAAAAAACGTCCATATATGAGCGGAGTGAATCCATGAGAGAGATCCTTTCTATTCAACAGCAGCTTCTCCCTGATTTGGTGGATACCTTGAAGAAGCGGTATACCATACTTCACTATATCCTGGTTTCCGGAATGGTGGGCCGCAGGACGCTGGCACTGTCATTGAACATGACGGAGCGGGTGCTTCGCGGGGAAGTGGATTTCCTCAAAGAGCAGGGGCTGATCGATGTGGAGGCCTCCGGGATGCGCATCAGTGCAGCCGGAAGAGAACTGCTTGAGAAAATCGAACCGCTGGTGAAGGATTTGTTCGGACTTACCGATTTGGAGGAACGCATACGCTCGCATTATGGCTTGAGGCAGGTCGTTATTGTACCGGGGGATTCGGACGTATCTCCTCACACGAAGAAGGAACTGGGGCGCGCCGGCGCTTCTGTACTCCGCAAGCTGGTCAGGGAGGACGAAGTCATTGCCGTGACCGGAGGGTCCACGCTGGCTGAAGTCGCGTACCATTTGACGGCTGCAAATCCGATGAAGGGATGCTGGTTCGTTCCTGCCCGGGGCGGATTAGGGGAAAGCGTGGAGCTTCAGGCGAATACGATTGCTTCCACGATGGCCAAGAAGGCCGGAGCCCGTTATCGGCTGCTGCACGTGCCGGATCATCTGGGCGAGGAAGCTTATCAATCGCTGATGCAGGATGATCACATCTCCGAAATTGTTCAATTTATCCGCAAGGCGCGGATGGTCATGCACGGCATAGGAGACGCTATGGTCATGGCCAGACGCCGCAAGGTGGATAGTGAAACGACAGAGAGCCTGCAGCGTGACGGAGCGCTTGCCGAAGCGTTCGGGTATTATTTTGACAGGGAAGGACGCATCCTTCACAAAATGCCGACCATCGGGCTCCGTATGGAAGATATTCAGCGTATGGATACGGTGATCGGGATCGCCGGCGGCAAAAGCAAAGGTGAAGCGATTGTCTCGGTGCTGAAGCACGGGCACGAAGATGTGCTTATCACCGATGAAGCGGCGGCGCAATACATTGTACAACGACTGACATCTTGATAGGCTCCGGCCTGTCTTGACATATGTTGCAGCGGCCCGCGGCCGTTAGACGACACATCATAACCATTTTTAGGAGGCAATTACTATGGTAAAAGTAGGAATTAACGGTTTTGGACGTATCGGCCGTAACGTATTTCGTGCGGCTCTTAACAATCCGGAGGTTGAGATCGTAGCGATCAACGATCTGACAGACGTACACACATTGGCGCACCTGCTTAAATATGATACAACGCACGGTAAACTGGATGCTACGGTTGAATCTACGGAAGGTGCATTGATCGTCAACGGCAAATCGATCAAAGTGTTTGCCGAGCGTAATCCTGAGAACCTGCCTTGGGGAGCTAACGGCGTGGAAATCGTCGTAGAATCCACAGGGATCTTCACCGCGAAAGAAAAAGCGGAGCTTCACTTGAAAGGCGGCGCCAAGAAAGTCATCATCTCTGCGCCGGCTACCAACGAAGACATCACTATCGTTATGGGCGTTAACGAAGACAAGTATGATCCATCCGCCCATACGATCATCTCCAACGCATCCTGCACAACGAACTGTTTGGCTCCGTTTGCGAAAGTTCTCAATGACAAGTTCGGTATCGTAAAAGGGATGATGACGACCGTTCACTCCTACACAAACGACCAGCAAGTGCTTGACCTGCCGCATAAGGACCTCCGCCGCGCACGTGCCGCTGCCGAGAACATCATTCCGTCCACGACGGGTGCAGCGAAAGCCGTTTCCCTGGTTCTGCCGGAGTTGAAAGGCAAGCTGAACGGTATGGCTATGCGCGTGCCTACACCTAACGTTTCCGTAACGGACCTGGTGGTTGAATTGAGCAAAAACGTAACGGTCGACGAAGTGAACGCTGCGTTGAGAGAGGCTGCCGAAGGTCCGCTGAAAGGGATCCTGAACTACTCCGAAGAGCCGCTTGTATCCAGCGACTATAACGGCGATCCTGCTTCCTCCACGATCGACGCTCTGTCCACGATGGTGGTCGGCGACAACATGGTCAAAGTCGTATCCTGGTATGACAACGAGTGGGGTTACTCCAATCGTGTTGTAGATTTGGCAAACTTTATCGCGAAAAAAGGTCTGTAATGTTAAAATTGTGGTAATGCTCTGATCATCTTTTTAAAAGAAACTCGCCATCGTGGGCTGTAGGGTGTGCCCACAGCGTTAGCCAAACATTCGTTTCCGCAAGGCAGCAGGAATCCGTGAAACGAAGATGCAGGCTGACGCTCTGCGGCACTCCCGACTATGACGGGACGGGCTGTTCTTTACAGATGAGGAGACATTCCCACATTTTTTATGTGCGGGCAGGATAAAACCGGTTGGAGGGCATGAATAGGATGAGTAAAAAAAGCATTCGAGACGTAGAAGTAAGCGGTAAAAGAGTGTTTGTCCGGGTTGATTTCAATGTGCCGCTCGAAAACGGTAAAATTACCGATGACACGCGGATCCGTGAGACGCTGCCAACGATCCGGTATTTGACGGAACGCGGAGCGAAGGTAATCCTTGCCAGCCACATGGGTCGTCCGAAAGGCCAAGTCGTGGAAGAGCTGCGTTTAACCCCTGCGGCGGAGCGTCTGTCCGAGCTTCTCGGCAAGCCGGTCGCCAAAGCGAATGAAGCGATCGGAGATGCAGTGAAGGCGCAGGTTGCAAAGCTGAAGGACGGTGACGTGCTCCTGCTGGAGAACGTGCGGTTCTATCCCGGGGAAGAGAAGAATGATCCGGAGCTGGCTAAAGCTTTTGCCGAGCTCGCTGATCTGTACGTAAACGATGCCTTTGGCGCCGCGCACCGCGCGCATGCGTCTACGGAAGGGATTGCACACCATTTGCCGGCGGTATCCGGCCTCCTGATGGAAAAAGAGCTGGAAGTACTCGGCAAAGCGCTCAACCATCCGGATCGTCCTTTCACGGCGATTGTGGGCGGAGCGAAGGTGAAGGACAAAATCGCCGTTATTGAAAAGCTTATCGAAATCGCGGATAACATTATCATCGGCGGAGGCTTGTCCTATACGTTCTTCAAGGCCAAAGGCTATGAGATCGGCAAATCGCTTGTGGATAACGACCGTCTGGAGCTGGTTCTGGAGTTTGAGCGTAAAGCAAAGGAGAAAGGTGTCAACTTCCTTTTGCCTGTGGACGTCGTGGTAGGAGACGCATTCAGCGCGGATGCGAATACCAAGGTCGTTCCGGTTGACGCGATCCCGGCAGATTGGGAAGCCTTCGACATCGGACCGAAAACACGCGAATTATATGCCCGGACCATCGCCGAATCCAAGCTGATCGTATGGAACGGACCGATGGGCGTATTCGAACTGGAGCCTTACAAGAACGGAACCAAAGCTGTGGCGGAGGCTTGCGCCGCGACATCCGGTTATACGGTTATTGGCGGCGGCGACTCTGCGGCTGCGGTAGAGAAGTTCCAGCTCGGAGATAAGATGGACCACATCTCCACGGGCGGCGGCGCTTCTTTGGAATTTATGGAAGGCAAGGCGCTTCCGGGCGTGGTCGCCTTGAACGATAAGTAAGGAGGCAGTCAAACATGCGTAAACCGATTATTGCGGGCAACTGGAAAATGTTCAAAACGGTGCGGGAGGCTGTAGCTTTTGTAAATGATGTCAAAGGCAAGGCTGAGGCCGACGGGGTTGAAAGCGTCATTTGCGCGCCTTTTACGAATCTGCCTGCATTGGTGGAAGCGGTAAAAGGAACCTCGCTGAAGGTGGGCGCCCAGAACCTGCATTTTGAAGACAGCGGTGCTTACACAGGCGAAATCAGCGGCGTCATGCTGAAGGATCTCGGTGTGGATTACGTCATCATCGGTCACTCCGAACGCCGTGCTTATTTTGCGGAGACGGATGAAACAGTGAACAAAAAAGTGCATGCCGCGTTCAAGCACGGCTTGACGCCGATCGTCTGCGTGGGCGAGAAGCTGGAGGAAAGGGAAGCGGGTCAAACCAAATCCGTGTGCAAAGTGCAGACAGAGGCGGCTTTCGCCGGTCTTAGCGCTGAGCAAGCGGCGCAAGTGGTTGTTGCTTATGAGCCGATCTGGGCGATTGGAACGGGCAAGTCTTCCACCGCTGCCGACGCGGAAGACGTGATCGGCTATATCCGCGAGCTGATCTCCGGCTTATACGGACAAGAGACGGCGGCAGCCGTACGGATTCAGTACGGCGGCAGCGTGAAACCGAACAACATTGCCGAATACATGCAGCAGCCTAACATCGACGGTGCCTTGGTGGGCGGTGCGAGCCTGGAGCCGGCATCTTACATCGCGCTGGTTGAGGGGGCTAAGTAAGATGGCCAGACCCAAACCGGTAGCCCTTATTATTCTGGACGGCTTTGGACTGCGTAGCGAAGTCCAGGGAAATGCCGTTGCTCAAGCCAAAAAACCGAATTATGACCGGTACTGGAACCAGTTTCCGCATACGACGCTTACCGCTTGCGGGGAAGCCGTAGGTCTTCCGGAGGGCCAGATGGGCAACTCCGAAGTAGGCCATTTGAACATCGGCGCCGGCCGGATTGTGTATCAGGATTTAACCCGGATTTCCAAATCGATTCGGGAAGGCGAATTTTTCGAGAATGAAACCATCCTTGGCGCGATCAACCATGCACGGAACAAAGGGAAAAAGCTTCATCTGTACGGCCTGTTGTCCGACGGCGGGGTACATAGCCATATCGAGCATCTGTTTGCCCTGCTGGAAGTATGCAAAAAGGAAAAATTCGAGGACGTATACATTCATGCGTTCCTGGACGGCCGCGACGTAGCTCCGGACAGCGCTGTGAAGTATATGGAACAGCTGCAAAACAAAATTGCCGAGCTCGGCGTAGGACGAATCGCTACGGTACAGGGCCGGTACTACGCGATGGACCGCGACAAGCGATGGGAGCGTACGGAGAAGTCTTACCGTGCGATGGTGTACGGCGAGGGGCCGACTTTTGAGGACCCGATGGACGCGATCAAGGATTCTTATAACCGTTCGGTGTTCGATGAGTTCGTTATGCCGACGGTCATCGTAAAGCCCGACGGTACGCCTGTCGGTTTGGTTGAATCGGAAGATTCGGTCATCTTTTTCAACTTCCGGCCTGACCGCGCCATTCAGCTGTCCCAGGTCTTTACCAACAGCGATTTTCGCGGCTTTGACCGGGGGGAGAAGGCTCCCAAGGATTTATATTATGTCTGCTTGACCTTATTCAGCGAAACCGTTGGCGGTTATGTGGCTTATAAGCCGAAGAACTTGGATAACACGCTTGGTGAAGTGCTGGTGCAAAACGGTCTGAAGCAGCTTCGCATCGCCGAGACGGAGAAGTATCCGCATGTTACGTTCTTCTTCAGCGGCGGCCGGGATGTCGAACTGCCGGGCGAGACACGGATTTTGATCAACTCGCCTAAAGTAGCCACGTATGACTTGAAGCCCGAGATGAGCGCTTATGAGGTTGCGGCGGCGGCCGTTGCGGAAATCGAAGCCGAAAGACAAGATGTCATTATCTTAAACTTTGCAAATCCGGATATGGTCGGCCATTCCGGTCTGCTTGAGCCTACGATCAAGGCGGTCGAAGCCACCGATGATTGCCTGGGTCAAGTGGTCGAAGCCGTTCTGGCTAAAGGCGGCGTTGCCTTGATAACGGCTGACCACGGCAATGCAGATATCGTGACCAATCCGGACGGATCGCGCAATACCGCGCATACGACCAATCCTGTACCTTTCATTATTACCGACAGTCGTGTTACACTAAGAAACGATGGCATTCTGGCGGATATCGCCCCGACGGTGCTGGACCTGCTCGGTGTAGCCCAGCCGGAGGAAATGACCGGAAAGTCGCTTTTGGCAGCAAGTGTTAAACATAACTGACATTTGATTAAAAAAGACAAGGAGTGTATCTAGCAATGACTGTAATCTCCAATGTGTACGCCCGTGAGGTGCTTGATTCCCGCGGCAATCCGACCGTTGAGGTGGAAGTATTCCTGGAATCCGGAGCGCGCGGCCGCGCTATCGTTCCATCCGGTGCATCGACAGGCGCTTATGAAGCGGTAGAGCTTCGTGACGGGGACAAATCCCGCTACCTTGGTAAAGGCGTGCTCAAAGCCGTGGAGAATGTGAACGACATCATCGCACCGGAAATCATCGGCATGAATGCACTCGATCAAGTGGGTATCGACAAGCGCATGATCGAGCTTGACGGTACGCCGAATAAAAGCAAGCTCGGCGCGAATGCGATCCTCGCCGTTTCCATGGCGGTTGCCCGCGCAGCGGCGGAAGCGCTCGACGTTCCGCTGTATGTATACCTTGGCGGCTTTAATGCCAAAACCTTGCCGGTTCCGATGATGAACATCATCAACGGCGGTGCGCATGCGGATAACAACGTGGACGTACAGGAGTTCATGATCTTGCCGGTGGGCGCTCCATCCTTCAAAGAAGCGCTGCGTACGGGTGCGGAAATTTTCCATAGCCTCAAAGCGGTCCTGAAGGACAAGGGCCTGAACACCGCCGTAGGCGACGAAGGCGGCTTCGCTCCTAACCTTGGCTCCAATGAAGAAGCGATTCAAACGATCATTGCCGCGATTGAGCGTGCGGGCTATAAGCCGGGCGTGGATGTGTTCCTGGGTATGGACGTTGCTTCTACGGAGTTCTTCAAAGACGGCAAATACCACCTCGAGGGTGAAGGCAAATCGTTCACTTCTGCGGAATTCGTAGATTTCCTTGCTTCTTGGGTTGAGAAATACCCGATCATTACGATCGAAGACGGCTGCTCCGAAGATGACTGGGAAGGCTGGAAACTGCTGACCGATAAGCTGGGCAGCAAAGTACAGCTGGTGGGCGACGACCTGTTCGTGACAAACACGAACCGTCTTTCCCAAGGCATTGAGCAGAACATCGGCAACTCGATCCTGATCAAGGTCAACCAAATCGGTTCCTTGACCGAGACGTTCGATGCGATTGAAATGGCGAAGCGTGCAGGCTACACAGCTGTCATCTCTCACCGTTCCGGCGAGAGCGAAGACAGCACGATTGCGGACATCGCGGTAGCTACCAACGCCGGCCAAATCAAAACGGGAGCGCCTTCCCGTACGGACCGCGTAGCGAAGTATAATCAATTGCTCCGCATCGAGGATCAACTGTCCGATGTAGCTCAATACGCAGGCAAATCGGCCTTTTACAACCTGAAAAGCTTTAAGTAATCTGTTCTAAATCATTTTATAACTGCCAGACCGGCTTTGAACTTTTTCGTTCCCGGCTTATCCCGCGATGGATCATCGGGAACGAAAAAGCTTCAGCCTGACGCAGACCCGGAGGGGATCCAATGAGTAATCTGATAAAGACCGTATTGTTCTTGATGGCATCGGCTTTTCTTACGCATTTGATTCCCTTCAATCATTTTTTCCGCAGCTTAAATACGATGATTCACGAATTCGCCCATGCGATCATGACGCTTGCGCTTTCGGGCCATGTGATGTTCATTGAGCTGTATGCTAACCATAGCGGAGTCACCTATTCGCAAATATCCAGCGGCTGGAGCCTGATTCCGATTTCATTGGCCGGGTACACTTTTGCATCGCTTTTCGCCTGGTTCATGTTTTATGCCAGGGCGAAGGGCAAAGAGCGTTTGGGCTTGCAGACGATTACATTGGTGGCTATTCTTTCGCTGGTCCTGTTTGTCCGCAATGAATATGGAATCATGTGGCTGATCGGCTTCGTGCTGCTTAATATCGTCATGCTTGCTTTTGTGCCCCGGTTGCTGCGGGACGGATATTATCTTCTCCTGTCATTCCTGATGCTGGAGGAAGCCGTATTCGGGTCGTTCTCTTTGGTTCTGTATGCCATGCAGGATCCGGCTGCTGCTGGGGATGCAACGAACTTGGCTCAGGCTACCCTCATACCGGCCCTCGGTTGGGCTATTTTCTTTACCGTGTTTTCTCTATGGTGCGCGTCCCGGTCGCTCCGCTTATTCTTTGGCGGCCGTAAACCGAGGAAGAGCCGGGATCATACCCGCGCATTTCAACCGCGTTATGAAGAATGACCGGCGGCTTAAGAATCCGCTCGATTTGTCAGCGGTTTTTTTATGTGATATAATATGGTTGCTGTCTATTTTTCGGACAAGATCGGTGTGATCCCGCAGGAGGTGGAATTTCATGGAAGTTGCATTGAAAATTATACTGGTAATTGCTTCGCTTGGCTTAATTGCGGCGGTTCTGCTGCAGCCGGGCAAAAGTGCGGGTTTATCCGGTGCCATCTCCGGGGGGGCGGAACACCTGTTCGGTAAGCAAAAGGCACGCGGCTTGGAGCTTTTTTTATCCCGTCTTACGATGGTGCTCGCAGTAGTGTTCTTTGTTTTGTCTGTGATTGTGGCTTATTTCGTAAGAGCCTAATCTAATAAATATATGGCAGCAGGGGAAAGTTACTCCTGCTGTTTTTTGTTTCTTAAGCAGGGAGTATGCGTCGGGTTGCCGGGTGTTTCTGCCATTTCCTTGGGCGGGCTATGAATTGGAGTGCACTTGGCTATACTAGGAGTATAATCTATGAAGCTTATTTATAGAAACAGCTTGTACATATACAAAACTGAATTGGTCAAGCGGCGGTATGATTAGGCGGCTCAGTGGGCCTATTCAGCCGCGCGGACGGGCTACGATGTTGTTTTTAATGAAGCCGGAGGGAGAGGGGACAAGGAAACAGACGGAGACCTGTCAATTGACATAGTTTATTGTACAAAGAGATGAAGTTAAGAACACAAAAGGCAGGTGAGAATCATGATAACCAAAGAAGATTTACTTGATTTTATGAAGGAAACGGCTTATAAACCGATGACGTATAACGAGTTGGAGCAGCATTTTCCGCTCGAGAGCGCGCAGGATTTCAGAGAATTTCTGAAGCTGCTCAATCAGCTTGAGAATGAGGGCTTGATTCTTCGTACCCGCAACGACCGCTATGGTGTACCGGAACGGATGAACTTGCTGCGGGGCAGACTTCAAGCGCATGCCAAAGGGTTTGGCTTTCTCATTCCGGATGACCGCGATCACCCGGATGTATATATCCATGCAAACGATATGGGTACGGCCATGAATGGAGACATCGTACTCGTGCGTATCAACTCCAAAAGTTCTCACGGCGGAAGGATGGAAGGAGAAGTCGTACGTGTCGTTACCCGCGGCAATACGCAAATCGTGGGACTTTTTCAAGCGCATGAAGAGTATGCTTTTGTCATTCCCGATGATAAGCGGGTCGTGCGCGATATCTTTATACCGAAGGAAGCGTTCGGCGGAGCGATGGACGGCCATAAGGT
Organism: Paenibacillus sp. Pae15; assembly: GCF_024519685.1. Lineage (NCBI taxonomy): Bacteria > Bacillati > Bacillota > Bacilli > Caryophanales > Paenibacillaceae > Paenibacillus > Paenibacillus sp. Pae15. The sequence goes on from NZ_JALJRM010000032.1 coordinate 39,138, forward strand.
CGTCGTCAAGATCGTCTCTTACCCTGAAGGCCGCGCGGCTGCACAAGGCGAAGTCATTGAAATTTTGGGTCATAAGAATGATCCTGGCGTCGATATTTTATCCATTATCCGCAAGCACGGTTTGCCTGAGGCATTTCCTGATGAAGTGATGGAGGAGGCTGCAGCAGCTCCGGCTGTTATTTCTGAAGAAGAGCTGAAGGGGCAAGGCAGGCGGGATTTGCGAGGCAAACGGATCGTCACGATCGACGGTGAGGATGCCAAGGATTTGGACGATGCAGTGAATGTGGAACGGCTGCCGAACGGTAACTATTTATTGGGTGTTCACATTGCCGATGTCAGCTATTATGTAAAAGAAGGCTCCGCACTGGATCATGAAGCGTACAACCGCGGCTGTAGTGTGTATTTGGTCGATCGGGTGATTCCGATGCTGCCGCACCGTTTATCTAACGGGATATGCTCGCTAAACCCGCAGGTGGATCGTCTGACGATGTCCTGTGAGATGGAATTTGATGCGAATGCCAATGTGGTGCGCCACGATATTTTTACAAGTGTGATTAGAACCAGCGAGCGGATGACCTACACAAACGTGCGCAAGCTGTTGACCGAGGAAGAGCCGGATGCCGAGCTTGTGGAGAAATACGGTTATCTGATGGATGATTTCCGCTTAATGGAAGAGCTGGCCATGAAGCTGCGCTCCAAACGGATGCAGCGGGGCGCCATCGATTTTGACTTCCAGGAATCTAAAATTTTGGTGGATGAGAACGGAAAGCCGACGGATATCGTCAAAAGGGACCGGACCATCGCCGAAATGATCATAGAAGAGTTTATGCTGGCGGCAAATGAAACGGTTGCAGAGCATTTTCACTGGCTGAAGGTGCCGTTCTTGTACCGGATTCACGAGGACCCGGATGGGGAGAAGCTGCAGCATTTTATGGAGTTTATTACGAACTTCGGATATGTGGTGCGGGGGAAGGGTAATACGGTTCATCCCCGGGCGCTGCAGACGCTGCTTGAAGAGATTAAAGGGACTAAGGAAGAAACGGTCATTAGTACCGTTATGCTGCGCTCCATGAAGCAGGCAAAATATGATTCCCAGAGCTTGGGGCACTACGGATTGGCTGCGGAGTTCTATACGCACTTCACTTCGCCGATTCGCCGGTATCCGGATTTGGTCATTCACCGCGTGATTCGCGAAGTGCTCGAGAACGGCACATTAAGCGCGGCCAGGCACGAATATCTAGCCTCTCGAATGGACGATATCGCAAAGCAATCGTCGGAGCGGGAGAGAATGGCGGTGGATGCGGAGCGGGAGACCGAGGCGCTGAAGAAAGCCGAATTTATGCTCGACAAGGTCGGTGAAGAATTCGACGGCATCATCAGCAGCGTGACGAGCTTCGGCATGTTCGTGGAGCTGGACAATACGGTGGAAGGACTCATCCGTCTGTCTGATCTCACGGACGATTATTACCATTATTATGAGGCGCAGCACGCATTGATCGGAGAGCGGACCTCGAGAATCTATCGCTTGGGTGATGAAGTGAAGGTACGCGTGGCGCGGGTGAACAAGGATGAGCACACCATCGACTTTGAAATGGTGGATATGAAGCCCCGGCCGCAGAAGGTGAGTCTGGTGGACGTGCTGAACAACGTCCGCAAGAACGGCAAGCGGAAGGGCCGCGGGGGCCGGGAAGCCGGAAAGCCGGCCGCCAGCGGCAGTCGTACCGGACGCAGTAAACAAGGCTCTGGCGGCAGCAGCCGCAGCGCGCGGGGCAAAGGCCCGGGTGCGGCGAAAACCCGTGCGCTGGAGTCGGTTAAAAGCGGCTCGGGTACGGGCACAGCCAAAAAGAAGCGCAAAAAAACCGTTAAGCGGTAACCTCTTGATTTCCCGGGATGGAGTTGGTACAATGGACTCCATCCCTCTGTTTGGAAATCATGCAGGAAGGAGCGGCAGCGGAGAATATGAGCAAGAAAAGCGAAAACAAGGTTCTGGCGCAAAACAAGAAGGCTTCTCATGATTATTTTATTGAAGATACCTATGAGTGCGGTTTGGTCCTGACGGGAACGGAGATCAAATCGCTGCGCCAGGGCCGGGCCAATATCGGCGATGCGTTTGCAACGATCCGCAACGGCGAAGCATTCGTGCATAACATGCACATCAGTCCGTTCGAGCAAGGTAACCGTCATAATCCTGGCGACCCGACACGCGCCCGCAAGCTCCTCCTCAAGAAAGCCGAGATCAACAAGCTGTTCGGTCTGGCCAAGCAGGAAGGGTATACGCTGGTGCCGTTGAAGGTTTACGTTCGAAACGGTTTTGCCAAACTGCTGCTCGGACTCGGTAAAGGGAAAAAGCAGTACGATAAACGTGACACTGCAGCCAAACGCGATGCTCAGCGAGACATCCAGCGTGCGCTGCGCGAGAAGCAAAAAATTGCCAGATAATACGGCAAACACCGCTATTCTGTCAAGGATATGGCGATGCTTCCATGAGTTCGAAGGTTCTTTTTGCTTCATGAATGTGGTATAATAAAAGCGCACCAGGGAAGTGCACAGCATCATCAGCAAGACCAGCAGAAATGTCGTCATGGTAGATAAGTTTTATTTCATAACCTTACCGGGCCCGTCTACAGGGCCTGCCTATGCGGGGACGTTCTTGGATTCGACGGGGATAGTTCGAGCATGGGTTGCGGGTAGCGGGGACGCGTCCGCTTCATCAACGCTAAAGCCAATTAAATGGCAAACAACAACAATCTTACGCTTTAGCAGCTTAATAACCTGCTAGCGTGCTCCTACTCTGCATCGCCCATGTGCCGGGATAGGGGCTCAACCTTAGTGGGATACGCTGTCTAGTCTCCGCCTGCGGCTAGCTGAAGAAGACAATCAGGCTGACCTGAAGAGGAGCCGGTTACGGGGCGCCTCTAGGGTGACATCAAAACTGTGACTACACCCGTAGAAGCCTGTGTGGCGTTATCTTCGGACAGGGGTTCGACTCCCCTCGTCTCCATATGCCAAATCCACAACGGGGACCTTAAAGATAACTTCTACATGCTTTTCGTAGATGATTACCTTTTCCACATAGCTGCCGATGAACTTCTTGATCTCAGGAAGATCGCGGTTTACGATGTGGGTCCCGAACTGAGAAAGCAGTTGTCGCAGAGTTTCCTCTGTGATGGCTGCTTTTTCTTTTATGGCCTCTACCTCGATGAGTTTCTGTGAAAGGTCAAACTTCTGCTGTTCTAGGCCTGCCAACTTTTCCAAGAAGGATGGGTTGGATGCGCCTGCTGCAACAGCGTTTACGATGTTTTCGATCTGCCGCTCGATTCCCTCAAGGCTCTTATTGAGCCGCTGCTTTTCGCCTTTCACGTTCGTCTCTTTAGATTTTTGATAGTCGCTGAGCTGCTTGGCGAGAAGTGGAATGGCCTGCTCGTTGAAGATTTTCTCCTGCAGCTGGGCGAGCACATAATTCTCGATGTATTCCCGGCGTAATTCCGGGTTTTTGCATTGTTTAGTTCTGTCTCGATTGCCACAGCGGTAGGTTACATATTTTAGCTTGTTTCGACCGCTATATTTTACATTGCCCATCATTGAGAAGGCGGTGCCAACGTTTTTCAGGCATTCACCGCAGACGCAAAGGCCGCTGAGAAGGTACATTTCCTTGGCTTTGTACGAGCCTGGAGTCTTTTTGTTATTGTCCATCTTAACTTGTACTTGCTCGAAATCCGCCTTGGTGATGACCGCAGGCATCCCTCCCTCCACGCGTATTACATCTTCGTCGTCTTTCTTCCGATTACTGTTTCGCTTGCCTTCCGCATCTTTGGAGTCTGTCAGGTTGAAAATGTAGGTTCCGGTGTACTTCTCATTACTGAGAATGGTGTACAATGTGCCTTTGCTGATCGGGCGGCCGTAGCGGGATTTGTAGCCCTTATCGGCCAGTTCCCGGATGATCTGGTTATAGCCGTAGCCTGCGAGAAACATGGAGAAAACCGTCTCGACGATCCCGCGCTCATCCTCATTGATGACGTATCGCTTCGTCACCGGATCGACCGAGTAGCCGATCGGCGGTAGTCCGCCGGTATGCTTGCACTGGTAGGCCGTTTCTTTCAGGCCCTTCATGACTTCTCGGGCGAGGTTAAGGGAGTAATACGCTGCCATGCCTTCGTACATCGATTCCATCATTATACTCTCGGGCGAATCATCTAAATTCTCAAGAACACTTAGCAAGCGAACTTTATTCTTCTTCAAAATTCTTTTATAATGAACGCTATCATGTTTGTCGCGGCTAAAACGATCAAGTTTGTGAACGATAATAAAAGAGAACAAGCCTTTTCCGCTATCCCCGATCATCTGCTGAAAACCGGGGCGCTTGTCTGAAGTAGCGGTTTTAGCGCGATCTTCATAAGTCATGACAAGTTCATATCCATTTTGTTTGCAGTAGGCTTCGATAGCTCTGTTTTGGGCATCAATGGACTCGTCCCTTTGGTTATCGCTGGAAAATCTTGTATACGCTGCTGCTCGTTTGATTGTCATGGTTACATTTCTCCTCCCAATTGTAAATGCAGTCTGCGAACAACGGTGCTCTTTCAGAAATTAGATTTCCGCTAAATCCAATTCGTTCATTTCTTTCAAACGATGGATCTAGGGTCCGATAATCGCCTTTAAAAAGGAATTCGCAATGGTTTCCTCAGGAGACGAATGCTTCATTTGCTCCGTGATTACAAGCTCAACTCCAATATCGTTAAGTCGCTGTTTAAAAATCGCTACATCCAGAATGCTACGACTGATGCGGTCCGCGCGCTGGACGATAATGACATCGAACAGTCCATTCTTGGCGTCGGAGAGAAGTTTTTGGAGTTCGGGTCTTTGATTCAGTGGAGCGGAGGATCCGACATAATTGTATAAATTAATCACTTCCATTTGGATGGATTTTGCATAGGCTTCGCAAGCAACTTTTTGCTTATTGACTGATTCTTCAAGCTGAGATTGACTTGCGACGCGGATATAAATAGCTGCTCTTTTTTGGGTCATGGTTTGTTTCCCCTCTCAGTTCTAAATGTATGATAATGATCGGTCCCTCGGTGGAGGGACCGATAGAAATGGTAGAATGAGTATTAATGTTGTTTTTTTAATACTGCGTTTAGCAAAACGACGGTGGGATGAAAGTATTGTTCGGGTGTTTCACGGATTTGCTGCAGTTTCTCCCAGTCCGTACCATCCGAAGCATGAGTGTATCTTTTGAGACTATCTCTTGTTATGCAGGTGCGGTATCGTGCCAGTTGCATTGTTTTCTCCTCCTTGATGTCAACGATTTTTCCGATATTCAATAATTTCTAGTACGAGTTGAGCGGTGGCCATGACGAATGAGATAATTGCTTTTTTCATTGGCCCTCCACGATAAATTTGAGGTTACAACGTTGTGCGGTGCGCGCTACATCAGAAAATTTGGAAATTAACGTTCGAACTGTCTTAAATGTCCGCACAATACGTGTATTACTTCGCTCTAAGCTTGGAAGCATCTACATCAGCCCCCGTTCCTTCATGCTGACGAAATTATCATCGCCGAGTATGATGTGATCAAGCAAGTCTATTCCGAGCAGCGTGCCACTGTCTCTGAGCCTTTCCGTCAAATTGACATCTTCAGGGCTTGGTGTTGCTTCACCCGATGGATGGTTATGCGCAGCTACAATCGATGCCGAATTCGAGAGTATAGCTAACTTAAACGTTTCTCTCGGATGAACCAGCGAAGCGTTAAGGGTACCGCAGGATACCTGATGAAGTGCGGTTGGTTCATTTTTCATATTTAAGCAAAGGATACAAAATGATTCCCGATCACAGTCTCCGATAAACTCCCGAAATAATTGGGCGGCATCCTCTGGCTTTCGAATGACTCGATTGGGGTATAAAAACGAAGGTTTCTCCCGAACCATCCTTAATGAAATAACTTCGATTCGTTTGGAAGGCGCTTGTTTAGCCATTATCAATCCCCCCAAATCGGATTTTTTCGATAAGCCATCTTTCAGTCGGTTCGTCAAGGATGCCAGCGGGCACAATGTAATGCGCCAGCCAATCGTTATCCAGCATAATGCAGATTCGATAGATAAGCAGCTCAGGTAACTCGATCTTCTCTACGTACTCGATACCGAATGGAGCTTCTGAAAACCGCAAAGGCAAATTGTCCATCGGTTCGCAAAGGAAAATCGGATTATGGAGTAGATGGTCAGCTTGTTCATCATGGTTTGTCTCGGCGCAAGCTGCGGAAAAAAGATCATATAAATATGATGTAAGTGGCGGTACGCTTAAGCCGTTGTGGAGTGCATGAAGATCGGTCAGCGATTGGATTTTTATCATCGGAACAGCTCCTTTCAAGTTTTCTTGTATTTATTCAATAGAATAATATAACCTTGAAAAGAGACTCGTTTCGATTCCTTTCGCTGCATTTTTAAGCGAAAGTTGCGTCAATAGCGACCATCTTATTGAACAATTTTATTGGTTATCTCCACAAATTTTGCGGTTCCTCCATTCCGTATGCCGTAGTGGATTCCTACCTGCTCTAGGTTGGATTTCACTTCTTTAAGCCGCATACTCAGTACGTGATCTCCCTTTGGCCATAAATTGCTAAGTGTGTTGATTCCTCGGTTGAAGGCCACTAGCTCCAGTTCCTTCCGCAGAGAAGCAACGCTTCCCCTCCAGTTAGGTTTGCCGGACATCAGTGCCGCTATTGCCGAACCGACTGGATGTGCCTCAATGGCTTCCATATTGGAACGAGCCATGTTCGCTTTATATGCCTCCAGAAATTTGTCGCCACCGATCCCTGAAGCTTCGGCAATGGCATAACCCCAACGTGTGAAGTCTGCCATGCGAAACAGCTCAGCCAACTCTACTTGAGGGTATATGGCCATAGCTTTGCTGAGCAAATGAAAGGCGGCTCCAATCATTTGAGGCTTATCCTCATTAAATTCATTCCAAATGGTACGTTCTTCTTTCCGATCTTTTTCGCCAATACGGTCAAGGTCAAGAATGATAGACCGATCCAGAAGATCGGGACGATTGGCCACCATACTGATTCCGTTAAGGACAAGGCATCTCTTAAAGCTAAGAAATACCTCTTCACCATCTGTAAACAGCTTCCGCTTACTAATACCGCCACCAGTTACGGCAGTACAAAGGAGATCGCTTATCTTCGGTTTAAGCGATTCGAGATTATCCAGACAAAGCATGTAGTTTTTCGAAAGTGAAAGCGTTAAATCAGGTAGGCTTGATGGTGGAAACATCACATCCATGGCGGCGGGGTCAATCAAGGAACGAACCATCCGTGCCGTTGTTGTTTTCGCTGCCCCCTTTTCTCCCGAAATGATGAGTGCAGGGTGTGGGATATTAGGAATCAAGCACGTAACCAGATAGATCATGAATAGTAATTGATCTAACTTTTTGCTGATGCGAACATGCTTGAAAATCCGGCTGAGCTTACCTTCACCATTTAAGGATGGGTATGTTTGTGGCCTCATGTTCGGGACGCGGTAGAATAGAATAGGTGATTCTTCCACAATTACGACCTTTTTTGGACGGACAGAGACTGCCTGCCATAGTTCATTGCCAAGATCGTAATAAAAGATACCGTCTTGTTCGGTGACACGATAGCCAAGGGTGTATTGTTTACCTTCGAAAACGGCTTTCGTTTCAAGTAGCCGTATGACTTGTTTCATAGCTTCTGAAAATGGGGCCTTACCTGTTTCTAAAAAGAACTTCATGGTCAGCCAGCGTTCAAAATCAATTCCGCTTACTTTATGAATCTCTTGATGTTCGTTTATTCTGATAGCTGCATATGCCTCGTTAAGTTCGTCCCGCAATAAAGTAATTTCGGAAGCCAAACGGATTAGGATATCCGCTTGACTCTCCTTCTTTTCGGGCTGAACGTCTTGCTCTGATCTTCTGGCTGGTTCATTATGTTGATTGTTGCTATCCTCCATTTGTGGATACCTCCCTTAAATGTGGGAGCCTCGCCTGTAGCAAGGCTCCCATGATTTTTGTACTTACAGGGTCCAATCAGTATCGTCCTCATCCTCAGAAGAAGTCGATGGGCTCTCCTGCGTAGATGGTGCATTTTTCTTAACCGGTAATCTCCTTCGCCCAGGTAATGGAGCCGGTTCTTGCGCTTCTTTCGTAATGGTACTGGATTCGACGACTTGATCTTCTGTGTATTCTTCGTCAAAAATCGAGTTGGTGTTAGAAGTGAGATCAAGACGTTGCTTTTTCCAATCTTGAAGCTCCCGGGGAAGTGTACCGTCAAACCGAGCAATATCAGTGACATTACTGTATACTTTGCCGTCAAACTCATTTTCCTCAATTGTTATTAGCGCTGATTGTCCAATCAGTTTTTCGATCTCAAATTCTTCGTTGATATCGGGCAATAACCCAAATGTTGCGCTAAAGTTATATAGATCTCCGTCAGCGTTCCAGAAGAGTGGGATCGTTCTTGTTACTGTCATCAGGCAACCGTTGACAGAGATTTTAATAGACGGAATAAGGGCCTTGTATTTGTTTCCTTTCTTACTGGTTTTTTCTTCAATATCCCAGTCACAAAAGATTCCCGGATAATTACCTATAGGTGCACGGTCATATTCGCGTTTAATTTTCATCTTCATGATATTTGCTCTCTCCTTTAATCATTGTGATGCCCTGAGGGCTAGTTTCTGGTATAGTAGAGCTGGAGACAGCGGGTAGCCGCCCGCTGTCTCCGATAACTGGTTGATCTGGCCGTGCAGAAAGTACGGCTCTTTTTTTATTAATGCGATCCCGTAATGTAGAATCTTATGGTGAAATCCCTCAGGCCGAACATCTCCAATTGTCTCTTGATTTTGGAGCCAAGATATTTTTCTGTGGCTAGTTTCGCATCAGAGATCGTGTTCGCGTAGGGTCCCTCATCGCTGTAGCAAAAATAAAGGAGGTGACCATTTTCTTCACCTGCTTGTTCAGCATTGAAAGTGGATCGAATGAAAGAATCCGTGCTCTCCTTTATTGATTGTGCCTCACGCGGAGGGATCAGAATCTCGAAGTATGGAATAATGAGTTGGGAGGACACATTCCAATGAGATTCACATCCGGCACTAAATTTTATTTCGAAGGGAGCATTTAGCCTGGAGTTAACTAAGCTTTCGATGGTTGATTCACTAGTTCGTTCTAAAAGCTCAACCAAAGATTCTTCCTCTTCGATTGGTTCGTCCAAAATGATATCCGAAAGAGGTGTCGCAATTCGGCAAAATTGAATGGTCCGTTTGTGCAAGTCAGCAACGTCAGCTTCGGCGATAAGTACGATATCACCAGTAAAAACTGCATGACTTTTTTCTAGAGAAGCCATGAAGTCTGAAATAGACTCTCTTGACTCGACTACCATCGGGAAGGGAAGTTCGGTTCGAATTCTAACCTTGTTCTTAGCTCCGCTGCTGGTCTCCAGTTCTCTAAAAATTGTATAGCTCTTAATTATTAGAAACCGGTGCTCTATTAAATCAAGCACAAGATCAAATTCCTCAGGTCGTGCAATTCTACGTTTGAAGTACATTGAGATGTTCCCCATTCGTTTCTACCCCCTCGAAGTTATGTTATGAAATTTTCAAAGAACACTGTTTATTAACTGTTTAAGCGCATTTACTTGGTGCTAATTACGGTGAACGAATTTTCTTCAACTGTGTAACCACCTTTCGTTGTTGTTCTTCCTTACAAGTAAAATAATATAAAAAAAGCATCCCGCTTAAATGCGAGACGCTAGGTGTATAACTTTCTATTGACAAATGCTTGGAAATTGTGATATATAGCTGCTTCTATTTTTTCATAAAGTGTGCCAAACGCGATTCAACCCAAGTATCGATGCCTGTGTGTATGTCATTCAGCAGATTCAAATGCTCGTAGTAGTTCAGATTGAGTTTTGAAACTTGTTCCCCGATTGCTTTAATTTTTTCGACCAAGCTTGCATTTAAATCATGAGCCTGTTTTCTGCATAGCACTTCGATTATATTAAGCCATCCTTCTTTAAATTCCTCATTGGGGATGTTTTCAGCAACAGCTATCATTCGTTCGCGAAACTGTCTGGAATTTTTATATACATCAGCCGAGTTATTCCCAAGCTCTTTGTTTGACGTAATCTTGATTAAATACGATTCGCCCATTTCTTTCAACAGTTGATGTATCATTTCTCTTTCATCTTCGTAGAAGGTGATCTCGCCAGAATCATCTTTTAACTGTTCCATTTTAAGTCCTATGTAGTCCATGAATTTCTTAAGGCGCTTGTATATAACATCGTATTCACAGAATAATGGGTCACAGAAATCTTTTAACTTTACTGACTTTTTGAGGGTATCCAGAATAGTCGGCTCCTTACCTCGATTTGTAGGTGAATCCGACTCATTTTAGCATAAATTGGTTTCCATAGTCTACCACTTTATAGGAGAAATTCACAATGGTACAGAGTTGCTTTGCAATCAACAAAAAAAGCATCACCCTCTAGGGCGATGCCAGAATATATCACTGAATGTTATTCGAATATGAGCGAAGGAACGGCATCATCACCATCATTTAAGATCGATAAATTTCGTAATCTCCCCGAAATCGGTTGAAACCTTTACAAAATAGGAACCTGGTTTACCGGTGAATGGACTTCCTTTACTGTCTGTAAAAGAGCTAACCGGAATAGTCAAATCGTATTTCATAGTCGTTTTAGCAGTTGGCTTATAAGTGTACTCCATGATTTGAATGCTTTTGATTTCCACTAGGTATGGGTCATATTTCGGATCTTCAATCGTAAATTCCTTTGCATTTAGAGAAAGATTCAGCCGCTGTACTTTATTTTGCATGTCCTTATCCAACTCAGGGAAGCTAATCTTACCCGGATTCGTTTCCGAGCGCTCTTTACGTATGTCATATTCAGTGGATGATTTCAAGAAATTACCTGCGACAACGATATACATCGGCTCGACGAACTTCTTGCCGAGCGCGTTGGTTAGTTCAACCGTGCTCTCGCCAATGGGTATGCCGTTAACTGTTGCTTTGTCACCTTTTGCAACCTTGGTCGTACCGCTGAAAAAGACTTGGAAATAGGTGCTGTCACTCCACATGCCTGTAATCTGGCTGTATGTGCCTCCGACATGCCCAACCGCGCCGGTTATCGTTTGTCCGTTCTCCAGTTTAATTTCTCTAGCTGAATCAATCTCCATAAAAGTTAAATTGACTATGTTTGACTGGAAGTTGGATACATTTTTCGCGATATCTTTCTCTTGAACGGTCTTGGCAACCTTATCAAGTGATAGAGGATTTCGGTCTGCCGCGAAAAAGTCAGCATCGTATTTGGAGAGAACTTGCTTTGTTTCATCACTCAAGCTTGTCCCAGATGCATATTTATCCAAAGCTAACTTCATGGTATCAATCCCAAGGCTAGATGTAATTGAAGCTTCAGCCTCATTGCTGTAATCATCCGCTTTGACGCCGCCTCCGAAAGGTGTTTCCTGAACGAGGACCGTCTGGGTGCCTGAATCAAATCCGACGAAATAGCCTAGCGCCTCCGCGACGGCTCTGGCTGGAAGGTAGACTCTCCCGTTTACATTTTGAGCAGGGACTTCCAGTGTTTTGTACAGATTGCCGTTCAAGTAAATTTGCTTGCTGCCGACGCTAAGAATCACAGTCTTGTCATCCTTTACGATCGTAACGCTTTGCGTTTTGTCGTTCCAGCGGATGTGGTCGTCATCGTTTTTAACACCGAGTGCAACCAGCAAGTCGCGAAGTGGAAGCAGACTGCTGCCGTTGTCGATGAATGGGGTTCCGTACTGAAATTGGACAGGATTACCGCTAACACTCATGTTAAGATCCGCGGCAAAAGACACGTTGGCAAGTAGACTTGAGGAAAGCAATGTGATTGAAAACATCTTCAAAAACTTATTCATAGGTTAACTTCTCCTTTTTTATCAACGTATGTTAAAACGTAAGAGACTCCGAGTGTTTCATCTCTCAATAAAAATTTCCCTTGAGGTATTACCGACAATATTCGTTGAAACCCCATCGAAAACAGCGCTAGTGATTCCTCCAACAAACGGAACGGCTTTCGAAAGATTAACGACGCCACTTTGGCCGAATTTGGTCACAAGCCGAAAACCGACAGCGGAATTGATGCGTTTGATTACCTCTGTAGACATGCGTTTTACGGCTTGTTCAGCGAATTTTTTGCCCACCTGAATGCCCACTTCCTTTAGGATTTCGGTAGCGGCATTGCCACATAAGCAGGCGTAAGCCATTGTACGCACTTTATCATCTTTAACATCATGTCCACCCATGATTGCGATTGCAGCGATCATTCGCAACTGAATGTACAGGACAGATGCGATGTTGGCAGGAACCGCAATAGGCAGCGTAATGATCCCGCCGAGACCGGTTACGAAGCCAGAGGTTGCGCTCTTTGTGTTTTGCCAGCGAATGAGTGCGTTGACCTGTTCCTGTAAATCCCCTTTATGCTGCAAGTACTCTTCCGCCAGCTCGTAAGAGCTGCTCGTGCCTGGAACGCCCCCGGTCAGTGCCTTTTCGTACGCCCAGTCTAGCGCCTTGCTGATGCTTTGTTGCGTGATAGCCATCCGATTTCTCCTCCCGAGAACTGAGTATTTGTCGAGCGGGGGGTTAGCCCGTCGAAAAATGATTCGCAATCGCGGTTCCCAGTCCTACCAAATGATTCCTTTGACCTAAAAAGATTATACTAGACATATATTCAGATACAAGGAAAACTGAATAGTTAATATCCTTCTGGTCTAAGGGTTCCTTCTCTACCATGAAAGAGAAGGACAGGTGATCGAATGGCGGATATAAAGGTTCTGGTAGGGAAGCGTCTTCGTCAGATGCGAAAGGAGAAAGGACTGTCTCAGGCCGTAGTAGCCGAAAGAGGCGGAATGGCTGATACGTATTATGCGGCTATCGAAAGAGGCACTCGTAATATATCGCTGGAAAGCCTGGAGAAAATCGTCGCCGCGCTGGATGCCGAGCCGATAGATGCGTTTCGCTTTGGCGAACTGCAGATGGGGAAAGGCTTGGAGGGAAAGCGGGATGCTATCCGTTTGCTTGCTTCATTCTTGGAAGAGCGGAGCTTGGGAGAAATTGAACTCATCCGAAAAATGACCAAAGACGTCATGGCGCGATCGATGCCGAAAGAGGTAAATCCAAATGAATTCGCCCGATTCTTTTTACGGAATCGGGCGTTTATCATTATTCCGATGGATAATGCCTATCCAGGTATTCCTTTAGAGCTGCATTGATAAGACTTGCGATCTTGGCGATTTCGCCGCGCTGGTGCAAGCCGTGTACTCGGTGAAACAGCGGCTTTTCAAGGTATGTCGTGATCCTTGCGCACCTTTCGCTGAATAGCGGAGCTTTTGGTTCCAGCGGCTTGCTTGATTGCTTTGCCGGTTCAGTGTGCAGGATGGTGGGGGGCACTGGGATTTCAGGGTGAGCCTCACTTGGGGGCTGGAATTGCCTTCTTTGGACGGAGGATGGAGCGTGACGCAGAAGGCCTTGCAGGATCGAGTTTCTTTATGGGAGTTGCCGTCTCTGGCATGGGGCTATCGACTTCCATTGAATGCTCGCATGCCTGCGGATTTATTTCGGAATTTCCTACACTATTGCTTAAATGATATAAAACCGGCGTTTCTTCAGCGATTTGCTCTGTAGAGGAGGCAGAAGCTGGTGTACCGAAAGAATATCGATCCTTCATTCTTGCAGCTTCGCCGATCTTAAATGATCGTTGTCTCATGAGTAAGATGTCACTCCCTTGGCAAGTTTGGAAGACGTGAACTGAGTTGACGATATCAGCGTATCTGTAGATACTGATGTAGATGTTTACGTCTACCTAATGGTTTGTTTCTGCTAAGGAGCGCTTTTAATATCTAAAAGCAAGGACAGCTCAAGTCTTACATCCAGTAATTCATCGTCGATATCCCGTTCTACAGTCCTTAAGGCTAGCATTAGCCTATGGATGGTAGGCAGATGCACTTGTTCCCCTGATGGTTGGAGGAACCGCAACATTGCGGCCAAAACTTGCTGGCAGGTATCGATTTGTGACAGAAGATCGTCTTCCCGCTCAATGAGTGTGGTATGCTTTACGGCTCGTTCTTTGTCCATGTATTCTACCTCCAGCATCAATGTAAATCGTATTTAGGCTTTTAGATACTTCGGATTGATTAGCACCTTTTCATCGGCATGCTTGACATAGAATTTCATGTCCCGTGTGGATTGATTTGCCTGTTCGGTGAAAGCTTCTCGCAGCGAGGGGCTCTCTAGCTGGAAGTAGTCCCGGCCCTTCTGATTGCCGAACAGAGCGATCATGGCGTAGTTGTAGCTGGCCGGGTTGCAGATGCCAGCCGTGCCGAGAGGAAGGCGTTCGGTCACTTGGCCCACGGTGAGTTCGTCGAGATTGACCGGGTGTCTATCCAGCGAGAGAAGGAGGCAGGCGAACAGGACGTCGGCGTTCGACCGCAATTTGATCTTGGAAAGGTCGAATTGTTTCGCCGCGGCGTCGTTCCATGAGAAAGTCGTAATGTCCGGTTCCTTGGTTTTGTAGTCCGTGGCGACGTTCTTGTAGGCGTGGCGGTTGCCGTACGCCTTGAGGAAGCGGTCGAACTGCAGTCGATTTTTTGATCCGAAGGACAGCTTGGGCATGATCGCGCGGAAAAATTCGGAATACCGTTCGAGGTCTTGCAGGGAACGGGAAAAGGCTTGTTCGCTGTCCTGGTGATTGATTGCCTTGAGCAGCTCGGCCATGGCTTGGATGCGGTGCTGATCGGCGATCTCGAAGTCGTCCGGGCGAAGCAGGTGAAGGAGAAACGTAGCGGCATTGAAGCCGTTCTGCCAGTCGGGCAGGCGCTTCTCCCAGAATTGAAACGATTGCGCGGCCCCGAAGGCAGCACTCTGCACGAATTCGGGCCAAGCCTTGACGATGTTCAGGATCGTCCTGCTGTGGGCCGAGGGCAGGTCTTTTCGCTGCCAGGCTCCGAACTGCCAGCCGAGCGCCTGCCTGAGCGCGGTGATCGGCACGGCGGCGGGATCGCAGAACATTCGCTTCCACTCGTCCAGCGGCTCGACAGGGTATCTGGCGTAGGGGAAGCGGAATAGGTGTTCGTCAACGTGCTCTTGGACGAACGCGGCGATTGCGCGTTTTTCTTTTTCACTTAGTGTCATGGACATTGGTTTCGCTCCATTTCGTAGGGAAATTGGTGACGGTATCGTCGGGTGCGTTTGGTGACGCTCCTGTCGCTACCGTCGCTTTTTTAGGGACAAACAGGGGTCAGAAGTATTTGTCGAAGTCGTCGGGATCAGGGGCCGATGGCTTTTGCTTGCCTTGTGAATCCGGCAGCTTGTAGTCCTCGTCGTGGCCGTTCAGGGCGATACGTTGCTCTGGCGTCAGGAACGGATCTTTAAATTGCACGTAAAGGGGCGTAGCGAAGGACTTTACCCATTCGATGGCGCTTGGAACATCACCGCCATTGAAAGCGGGAGCTTCGCTGAACGGCCCGCCCTCCCACAGAAAGTCTGCCGTCTGACGAGACTCGTTCACGATGAAGGAAAAGTCGGTCCCGTCCACGTACGGGTTGGTTCCTTGTACGGCGTCCGTTGTTCTCAATACGACGCGAGCGAGGTGAGTCGGGTTTTCGGTCTTGCTTGAACGAATGTTCGGAAGAGAGGCGAACGGCGAACGATCGGTCGGCAAAGGAACGACTGCCGCCAGCATTACCCACACGTTGCTGATCGAGTCACTGTCGATCGAAATGTTGCCGTTCCGATCGAACGTTTCCCTAAGCTTTTGAAGGATGAGTTCCTCCATGGAAAGCGTGTCTTGGCTATGAGAGTCCTGTGAATTTTGTTCCGAACGGCTTTCCGTTACGTCGCCGCCAGCCGCTAGCGTGTCGGTTCGAATGTTTGCTTCGATGTCCCTCATTCGGACGAGCATGTTAGAGTAGGAACGGTTTCCGAGCCTTTGCGCCATTCGGGCCGCTTTTTCTTCAAGCGTTCCTTGTCCTTCGAGCACTTCGATGAAGGTGAGTTCCTGTTCATCGGGGGTGAAGTTGCGATGGCCTGGTCCTTTTCCGCGTTTCATATTTATCGCTCCGTTCTACATGATTTTTACTTTAGTGTGACAAAGAATTTAAGATTTTCAATATGATCCATGTGAAAAAAGCCCACTATAATAATGAAAATTTAAATTGCTTCGGAGGCTTTAAATGAACTAATATAATTTTATAAGAGCAGTGTGACATGCTGGGGGTAGAGCGGATCATGGATTACATCACGTTTATCAAGAATGAGATTGAAATGCAGGGATATTTAACGGCGCAAGAATTAAATCAGAAATTGTCCGAGCAATTTCATATTACTCCTGCAAACTGTAGAAAAATTGTTCAACGTATGACTGCTAGTGGGAAAATTAACTCGACTTCTCCGATTACCTTTGGAAATAATCAATACGTTTACTTTACCCGACCATTAAACAAATCTGCCATTAAGCATATTACGAAGAAACATCGGCCTTCCCTGTATCGACTCATTGTTACCCTTGAGAATTCACAAGGGGTTCTTTCGTACTACGAGGCTCTGAAGGTCACCCCAAGCCCGGTGGACAGAGAGAAAACCAAGATGGATCATTTAGATCGTATTATTCAAGACCTGCTTCATCTAGGTTTGATTATGGAATTACAGACATATAACAGTGTGACCTACATAATCGATAAGCTGCATGGAGTAAATTGGCCATCGGTTGTGAAGAGCCATGAGTGCAAGATGAAGTTAGATTGCACGTTTATAAGAGATGTACTTATATGGCTGAAAAAGCATAATGTAATTAATCGTGAAGAAGTTGTTTATCGGAGTAAGAATGAGCTTTCTAAAGGTGCTCAACATAATAACTTTGTATGGGATGCTTTTGCCTATTCGTCTGCCACAGGAATAACAAATGACCGAGAGGACGGTAAGAACACGCTTGTTGTTCTGGATGTTCAATTGAGTCGACCTTATTCCCAGCAAGACCTGGACGGGTTTTATAATCGTGTTCAGGGTGTAATTTGCAGTTCTTCGAGCAGGAAAAGAAAGGTGTTGCCAATTATCATCATAAATGAAATAGCGGAAACAGGTGTGCAAAATCGAATTAGAAAGCTTGGCTTCTTGTCATTTCATCTGGGTACGATTTATGGGGAGCGGATTTATGAAGTTTTGAAGAGCCTGGATAAGATCAATGAACTTTTTAGATTTCAGTCGCATCCTGTAGAAGTCGTTTCGGAAGTAACAAATATACTGGAGAACTTGAGAGAGTCAGGCCAAGAGACAAACCTCCAGAATCTAAAAGGGGACCTTTTTGAATTTCTGATGTATTCAGTTCTTCGCAGAATTATTGGTGAAGGATATATTGAACAAAGCGTTGTGCTGAAAGAAAAGAATTCGGAAGGCAAAGTGGAATATTACGAGTACGATTTGATTATTCAAAAAGGCGGTCCCCGAGAACGTATTGTTTTTGAGTTAAAGGGGTACAAGGGAGGCAACGAAATAAAGCTTGGTGACCAAGACTCTAAAAATACAGTACGTTGGTTTTTTAGAAGAACATTTCCGTTTGCTAAGCGATATTACGGTGATAGTGATAAACCTAATCAACACCCCATGAAGGCATGTTACATTACGACGGCTCGATTCTCTGAAGAAGCTCTGGAAACGCTCAATAAACTAAATGAAAGTGGTTTGAAACCGTCCATGCTGGATGTTTATTACGATGGTCAGAAGCTGATAAAACTCATGAAAGAGCGGGAGTACAAGAAGGAGTTGGATGTGCTGGAGAAGTATTATTTATAGAACTGAACTAGGTTCCTTTGCCCATTAGTTCTGCGAAATGAAGTGACAATCTCCAATTTGATTTTATACTCAGTAGTAGTTAAAACTCTTTTTAAAATGGAGGAAAAGATGCTGGTTCCTTTTATAACGAGAGTCCTGAATTATACTAGACTTAAGCATGTTCAAATTATTTTAGATGTGCTTAGGATCTTAAGTGCAGCTTCTTTTCTTATTAGTATATTTGGACTATTTTTCTTTACACTTGGATATTCATTTCTATACGGGTATTTTCTTTCAGGGGATGTCCCTGCCTACCAATCTATTTTATATATTGTAACCAATCCAATCCCCTTTAATTATTATACAGTATTAATTATATCTAGTTTATTGATTCTAAGTGTAATATTTATAATGTCTGCCACTTATGTTGTAAAGAATGGAGTAACCCATGTTAAATTTAGCATTATCGTTTTTATCCTTATCTTTCATATTTGTTTATCAATATTTTTTGTAAACGGCTCAGATTTGTTAAATAAGATAATTTCTTTTTCAGTGATATGGGTAGTACCCCTATTTATATCCATTATGATCTATTGGGCAATAAGAAGTCCAATACGAAGAGGGTTAAGTATTTCTGGAACGTTATATGGCTTTTTTATAATTGTTATATTTTCCCACGTGTTTAACTGGGCCGATTCGATTATTCAATTGGTGTTACCAGCAGGCTCTTTCCTATGCGGGCTAGCATTTACCTTCTTTAAGAATAGTTGTTACAAATACTATTTCTTTAGATTTTTATTCTTGTTACCTTATATTTCGCTAGGACTTATGCTCTTCTGCTTGCTACTTCAATACTTCGAAAAAGCGCTGAAAGTCAATATGATCTGGTTTTTCATATTATCTACTTTGCTGACCCTCATTATCTCTCTCAAAGAAATAAGGATTAAAGAAGAAAGGCATAAAGAAGAAAGTGTCTCGACATTTGAGTTTACTTTGAAATTTATGGAGCAAACTGGAAAATCTAGCGTTCTAACTACACTGTGTATTGTCGTTGTCGTCCTAGGTATATTCGCACCAAACATTTCACTAATTGGAGGTCAGTATATAAGAGAATTCACGACAGATGGCTTTAGAGAAATGCAAGTTATTAAAGATTATGATAAAGGGATAACAATCAAAGGTAACATAATTTCAATAAAAGAAGGAATTTACTACATATCCAACGAGAAATGGAGGCTAGAAATCATTAAAGGAGATAAAGTTTATGTTGAGAACTATCAATCAGATAAGTAACTGTACCCAGTGATTAAGAGATAAATTAAATACTCGTATTAACGTAGCTTTAAAGGTGATCACTAGTTAACAAGGACACAGTGTAATAAGGCTATTCTTCCGCAGGTAATAACTAACCAAATTTAGGGGTTCAAAACGCTTGTAGTCCAACCCGCGATAATATAGTGAAAAGTATCGTCAGTTGCGCCTGTGGACGCTTTTGACGGTACTTTCGCTTTTAATAGACTTGTTGGGCTAGTCACAGGGCACGTCTGGAGACGACTGTTTATCGCAAAATAAAAGTGCCGAGAATTGCAGCGTAAAAATGCCGAGAAAAT
>NZ_JALJRM010000033.1:0-56570 GCF_024519685.1 Paenibacillus sp. Pae15
GGTTTAGAGACTTGCGTTGGGTGTAGATGGAACTAATCTTGTTCAGCAAGCCCTAATTAAAACTTGTTCGCGCTCCTTCTTTGTCCGTCCTTGCAGCATTTTCGCTACATTTGTATAGATATGGTGTTCCAACGGATCGTCTGCGTAGTCATGTAATTCCTGTTCAATTCGCTTCCGATTCTTTTCATCCTTGGCGAAAGCGCCACTGATGCGATAGGCTTCGGTAGTGAGCCGTAATAGCTTCCTGTACAAAAACTGAGCGTATTCTGGTGACAAATTCAACGTACGATATACCCCTCGGCGGATGGTGCTTTCAAGGCGATTCAGGACATCCATCCACTCTTGTACAACCTCGTCATGGGCATACTTGCCATAATGGCCTATCGTCTTGCGGAATGATTCTAACAAAGTTTTTTCAAAGAGGTGCTGAGAGTTTCCGAACAAGGCAATCTCGGAGACGAAAGCATCATCGTATTGCTTCTGAACAGCATCGGCTTCATCAACGAAAATGATATCTAACAAGTCATACATCGCTTCATAAATTGTTCTTTCATAAGGATCCAGCATAATCGGTAGTTTCGTCTTAAGTATGCTTGCTGAGGTTGTAACCCATACTTCCGCATTGATCAGAGTTGCAAAATCGCGATAGATTCCACAGCTGGCAGCATAGGGGCATATGCACTTTTTTTCCTGCTGCCATAACTGACGACATGGATAATCCGCAGTGTCTTCATAGTCATTGGCAAGGGCATGGATGATGCAAAAATCTGATACATGTTGGAGTTCCAAATAAGAATCCTGTCCCCAATCCGTCACGTCTCGAATCTGATGACGACGGGTGGATATATAATCTTTCTGATGTTTACGACGACCCGATCTTCCAATTACAGGGACAGCATTAATACCCAATAAACGAAGTTCCTTAACTCGGTTTAACACTTGTGGGACACTGCTCTCAATGAATCCTATACGCGCTCCTGCTCGGACTAATCGTTCCGTTTCCAATATCATGAATGTCGATTTCCCTGATCCCAGTCCACCCACGATATGCTGTAAGTCCTTATACTCAAACTGTCGAATTTGGGGATCAGTCAATGATTTTAGTTTAAGCCCAATCCCGGCACGTTCCTTCCATTCCGAGGCCGCCGAAGCTTCTCGCATCCCCTCTGTCTGATAGGTGTGATCGTCTCCAAGATGAAGCGAAAATTTCCCCTTCGGTCTATATCTTGGGAATTGGGGCATCTTAACCGCCAACGATGGAATTTCCCCGCCATAACGAATAGGCTCATGATCCTGATTATATTTGTAGTAGTGGAACTTGCCTGATGTAGCAAAATGTATGTCCTTAGACTGATGAGCAACAGCCTGTTCTAATAATTGTTCGTACCAATTCCTGCGATCGGAGAATAGGGCAGGAATCCGGAGTCTCCAACATTCTCCATCGTATTCGTATAAACGGTATTCGACGGAGATCTCTTCATATTGTTCAAATAAGTTGTCCCATGTCATCCTTGAACGTAAAGCACTATATAGAACTCTTAGGCGGTGCGCAATCTCCTTCCGAGCATGCTTGGGAAGAACAGGAGAATCGTAACCGGATAAAATTGTATATCCTTCGCGAATATCCATAAAAGGATCAATCATCAGACATCCCGTGACGAACAATTCGACTGTGTAAATAGTCTCAATGGATTGCCGCGGCAATCCAGATGGCAAGAGACGTGGAAAGATCTGCTCAAAATAGGTCCAATACGATACTCTCATTCCTCCGTTTCCTCCTTTTCCAGAAGGTTCAATATTTTCTTTTCATTTATCACTCGCAAATGACTCGCATGAGGCATGAGCGCTTGTATGACAAGCTCCGAATAACCGGGATATAATTTAGTTCGGTATTGCGGAATAACAATATATACATAAGGATCTCGATATTTCTCTAGTTGGTGTGGTTGCATTTTGTTGAAGAAGTTAGCCAGATGTAGGGGATGCTTAAAATCTTTCATATCCAGATAGACGACATGCGTATCCAATTCAACAGCTAAATCAAACCGATCAACTTGCGGAAAGAGTGTAACTTTGTAACCTTTCTTAGTTAGCCAATCTTTGGCCGCAAGTTCCGCCAATCCTGGCAGCATCGTATATCGATAAATTCCATAACGCAATCTATGTATGGGCTCCGGGGTTTCCCATTTTTTAAGCTCTCCGCGACCTGCCAGTTTCCCGCAAAGGTCTTCCGTCCCGCATTGCCAATGATCGTTACGAAACTCCAGCGTCCATCCGCATCCTGGACAGATTCGATATCGTTCCAAATCATCCGTTATCTCTTCATAACAGCGACTTAGCCTTTTCATCAATTCCGTATCCTTAAGCTCCAGCCCGGACTCCATTAAACGGTAAGCAGATACCACCGGATTGGTGATAAGGAACTCTCGAAGTTTCCGGTACTTCTCCTCTAACATGGGCATTGTCCCTCGGCAGTAGCGCAAAATCTCTACCATCTCTTGTGACTGTGCTTCTTCGGGAGAGTCATATGTGAATTTCACGTGCATCAGACGACAAGCCCAGATATGGAATCAAGAGCGGTGCCTCCGACGGATAGATATCAGCTACGGAAATACCCCATTCCTCTGCCGGTTTTTGCAAAAATTGAATTAGTGAGTGCAAATCAATTGGAGCTTCTTTTCCCTCCAACATCAGCAGGCGAACAAACTGCATATGTCCTTGACGCAATAGAGCAGGCGGCTCACCGAGTTCTTTCCCCCACTGCTTCAAACCGGCGATTAAATTCAATAGACAATCTCTTACAGCTTGATCCGTTTCCATTTCAACACCACCTGTAATAACAAAAAACTCCTAGTATTTTTTATTCTATAATTAAGTCATGACAATCATTTGTCAGCGAATGTATGTTCTACATAAAAAACGACCAAAAACTATTCTGGTCGTGTAGCGCTCTTATTCACATTTGTTAAGAAAGAAAAAATTCAATCGCTAATCATCTTCGGTTAGAAGTAATTCCCTTTTACAAACATCACACTGGACCTTGATTACCAATCCTAGGCCTGTTGGTATAAATATGTACGCAAACTTTGCTCCCGTTACATCATTGGGTTCACATTTATCCCATTTATTAATTTTGTTTTCCATTGATTTGCTAATTTCAAACTTCATATGATTCTCCATAATCAATGTAACTGGTCCTTGATCTTAAGCACCCACTTTGGAAGAGATTTAGCCTGATATTTTAAAACATTAAGTTCGGCTTGTATAACGATTTCACCGGAAGCTTCGCTATTGTCAATCACAATCAAATGATCAATTAGACGGAGGTGGGTTAACAGATTTTGCATGGATGTGGTTTGTCTCCGAATAATGTCTTCAGACGGTATATGATGTCCGCCGTTTCGGACCCTAGCAGCAACACGTTCGATATTGAGCCGAACATCTCTTAGTCCCACATAAAACATCGTCACTTCATAACCGTTCGCCTTGGCATCCCGTATCAAACGTATAGCATTGCCGCCAGCCAAAGTCGTTTCTAGGGAAAAATCTCGTTTATGATGGATACATTCCCTCGCAAGTTTAATCGCTTCTTTGCCTGCAGACACCTTGCGTCGATCCGGATGGTCAGGATCAATGCCGCGAGCTAAAGCGTCGGGATCAATATTGATACTAATACCAAGCCTGTCCATAATCAAATTGCGGATGGTGCTTTTGCCGCTGCCGTTATTGCCTGCGAATACATACATCACGGCGGCAAACTCATTCATGATGAGCCCCCGGATTTTCGATCGGCACGATCACACCGTTTGCATATTCTTTGACTATCTGGCCCTTATCCGTTTGATAAACAATGTAAGTCCCATTTGCTTTTGCATCCAGTTTCGCGCGATCTCCCGTAAGTTTTATCAATTTTTGTAAATCTTGAACACGATTCATCATAGATCACCATCCACCCGTCTTATTCTTGCATTATTATAACATACTCGTTTTAGTTCAAGAATTGCGGTCTTTTCATACCGGTTTGTCTCCCCTCATCACAAAAATCCGCTGTGCTCAAACCGCGTTACTTCTTATTCCCATTATAAAGTTCAAAAACGAATCTTCCCCAGCTCCTCCCGGAAAGCCGGTCTTCGCGGAAATTTGGTTAACAATTTTTGTGTGACGGTGAACGCTTCTTTCCGCCCGCCAACCTGTTGAAGCATTCGAATGATCCGGCAAACATCGGCGTAATCTCGCCTGTCCCTGGATTGATCCGCCCGGAATTCGATATATGCCACGAAAAGCGGCTTCACCTCCTCCGGGTAATGCGGAAGCAATTGCTCATAGAACGATTCAATTCGGTAAGGTGCCTTGCGGACATGTTCCAAAAGCCGTGCCAACATCTCCTCTTCCACCAGGATTTGGGTATACGTATGCTCTCCCCTCGGGCTCTGCTCTAATTGATCTAACATATCTTGCAAATACAAAGTCCATACTCCCTCATCGGAAAATGTATCCTTCACAGAGCGATAATACGCATACTCTCCGTTCACGATCAGCTCCATCCCGAGTTTCCGCTGCTGTTCGACTTGTCCTGTGCGATGGTATGCCTCATACCGATATTTCTTCCAGCGATAGACGAGCCCCAGCAGCCCCTGATCTTGAGCTTCCCCGGCCTCCGCCAATCGGATCGCTTCCTCGGCATCGCCTTGCTCAAGCGCCGCACGAATCGCAATCTCCCGGATTTCCGGGAAATGCAGATGTTTATACAAATAAGCTTTCGCCTGTTCTTCACCTGAACGTTCCAAAATTTGACCATATCGGAGTACAGTTACCCGCTCGTCTGTGTACTCCCGCGACCAATTGCTTCCGGACGTATGTCCCAGGAGCGAATCCGCCGCATCATCCCATTGATGTTGCATCTCTTCCGACTCGATCAGCGCGTTGGCCGCCTCGAGGAGCGCGAGCTGCCAATCCGACCACCCATCGTAATAAGGTTGGTGTGTCTCCTCCAACAACCGGCGGAAAATCTTCATGCGTTCTTCCGCCGGAATATGATGGCGATCCTGAACCAGCTTGAAGATCGATTCCAGACAGCTTTCGATCACGATCCCGACTCCACCGTCCGAATCGTCGGCGGACTGCAATAATTCAATCATCTCTTCGATGATGCAAAACAGAATCGCCAGCCCGTGCAACCATCCCCCTTCATCGAAGGCGGCGAGAGCCTTTTCAGCGACGATCTCCGCACCTTCCACCGCGCGGCTTACGTTCCGCCAAGACACAAAGCCATGTTCATCCGAATATCTGTCAATGTAGGATCGGATCAACCGTCGGCAGGTGTCCAACTCCTGATCCGCGCCCCTTTTCGACAAGTGGAGTCTGATGCGCTCTTCCGCGGCATATGAATCCGATGCAATCGAGAGCAGCAATTCGATTAATTTCTCCTTGCTCTCTGCTTCCAACCGTTGCCGGAGAGACGGCTCCGTTGAAGATGCCCCGTCTGCTTCTCGATTTCTAAGCTCGAGGAATACGGCGACTTGATGCTTGCAGACCGGGCCGAAATCGTACGGACATTCGCATTCTGATTCCATAATGTTTCCCTCGTTGTCCAGTTCTACGTAAACCTCATAATCTTCGTTCCCGCGCACGACCGAAGTGTACTTTCCTTCGGCAAACGACTTCAAGGAAATCACCCGGCCTTCGGACGCGTATTCCTTTCCTCTGTGTACAACTGCAGGATCTATGTATCTGGAAAAATCGGATAAATTCAAGAGGACCACCCCCTTTGGATGCTTCTTTCCATCTTGGAATTCCAATAGTCGATGAACACCTGATAAGATCGCTCAGTGGTGAAGAAGAAAATATGTTGATCTGCCGCAGCGTCGACATGTTCATCTTTTAGAAATGGTGACAGCGACACAGGTCGTATATCGGTTACCGATTGGAAAATAATCCTGCTCATTTGTTGCTTTTATGCTTAAGGATGTATGTTTTAGCCAAGTGGTTTAGATGGCCAACAGCAATTGAATTGGGATCACTCGGGTCATGCTTCTTCTGCATGGCACGTTCAAATTCATCAATCATCTTTGCAAAATCGCATACATTCTGCTCAAGACCAAATAAGCGTTTCATCTCTCGATAGTGTCTTTAGCTTGATCATTGGGATAACCTAATTGTTGAAATTCCGAAATGACCGCTTGAGCATACAGCTTAATCATCGTCTGTCTTGAAGAACGTTTCACCGGTATCCCCTGCCCAAACATTTCTTTATTACTCGAGAATCAACTTCACTTCAATGGATTCCAACCAATCAGAAACACGTTTGCGATTCTGCTCTTCAACAAACTGGTAATACCGCTCTAACTGCTCGCTGTCGGAAGATAACGCATCCTTGAATCTTCGGAATATTTTCTTGCCGCCGCTCAATATGTGCTTCAAAGTGGATTGCAGCTTTTTATCTTCAACCGTTTCCGCAAAATCAACCATGTCGGTATATCCTTCATCCGACTCCCGTTTCGGTAACCGAAAATAAATTTCATTAAAGCCTTCTTCAATGACCTCGCTTAATTCTTCGTCCTCTTCATCCCGGTCAAACGTTCGCAACGTGACAACATCTCCAGTTTCGATATTCAGGAAGGACTCTATTCCTTCTACGTACATGTCGTATGCATCCACAATCTCCTGAAACTGCTGCTTGGTCAATTTCAATTCTTTCATATGGCCTCCTTTTACCCTCTCTTTCATAATTGATCCGACGCGTTGTTCTGCCTCATATTCCTCCCACGTGATTCCATAAGGGAAGCCGCCATCCGTACATCCGGCGATAAAATAGAAATTCTCGTCTTGCTCCAACAGCCCCGCGAACTCCGATTTGTGATCGGTCCGCTTCTTATTCTTCCCGCCGCGCATAAAGCCCCTCACCTAAATCCATCTTATTTGAGCGTGCAGTTCTGCCAAATTGTCATGAAAACCCCAGCCGATCCCTTCTGTTTTCGAAACCACGGCTTCGAGGCGCTCCTCGAATTCGTCGAACAACTCGGCTGTTTTATCTTCATTTACTTGATCAATGATATCGGCATACATGGACACCATGCTGTAGTAGAAGCGTTCATCAATATCCCCGTAGCTTAGGGTGAAATCAACTCCATTTTCAACGTAGACCAGCTTCAATTCCAGGGCGTACCTGGCATTTCCAGTCAATCTCTCGAATTCCGAAATCGCATGTTTCGCTTCTTGGAGTCTCAGCTTGCCAAATCCCCGCTCAGGGAAAAACTCTTTCTCAACCTTCTTGCAATACTCTTGAAAGAGAGACTCTACTGCTTCATCGCCCAGTATTCTTACAGCAAGAAACTTCTCCATATCTTTGCTGGCGCCATAACAAGCCTTCACCAAATCGATAAGCTGGTCGCTATTTAGCTGCTTCAGATGCTTATTCAGAGCAGACTTCGTCAGCTTCACAGGCTTTTTCCCTACCGGCCGCTTAACCAGTGACTTGGGGATCAGCTTGTCCTTCTGCCGTTGAAGCTCCTGATTCACTTCTTCGCAGGAGAAATGTTCGGGATCATATCCTTCTCGAACCCAACCGATAAAATGATCCCGCTCCGGATGATTGGGAGTAAGCAGTACTTCCAGCATATGCTGATGCCCCCAAACGCCTCCCACATCTTCCTGCGGACAGCCGCGGGCACCATCTAGACACAAGGGTGCCGGGTCGGATGTCGAAGCGTCGATTTTGATCAACGTAACCGTGTGCTGCCAATCATCTCCAAAATCATACACGTATGTAAATACGGTGTTTTCTTCGTGAACATGCTTCTGAACGATTTCCCTCCGTGCATTCAGCACCTCGCGGTCTTCTATATGCTCGAATGTCGGATCGGGCAGACCGATCACCTTTTCTTTCACATGAAACTCGTATAAATGGTAATTTTCCCATCCCATGACCGATTGGATGATTTTGTGAAGCTGATGAAACGTCACGTCCGGATGAAATTGAAACTCCCGCCAAATCTTCGGGGCAATCTCATTCAGTTCGATTCTGCATCTATAAACCATGATCGTCTGTTCTCCTTTTAAGTATTCCGAGTATATAAACAAACCCACTGTATCCCGGTTGGAATTACAATGGGTAGGCTAAATGGTAAACAGCGGCAAACCGAATGCTTCCCGAACAAAGCTCATATCGTGGTCCCTTGATACAAGACCAAGCTGGTGCTCAATAGAAGTTGCAATAATAATTGCTTCCGGAGTTTTAAGCTTCCGTCCTTTCGACTTTTGTTCCCTACGTATGTCCCCGGCAAGTCGGGCAACACTGGAACTTACCTCAATACATCTTCGTGAATTAAACAGCTTGATTCCTTGCAAACGATAAGCGGATTCCAGCCCGCTGAACACTTCGCACTCCGTAATTACGGAGAAATAAATCGACATCCGATCGTCACTGGCCTGCCTAACGAAATCCAACGCGGCATGCTCCCCAGCCAGCAATGCAATCGCAATATTGGTATCGAGTAAATAACCGCCCATTTAGTTCCACTCTTCCTCACGCATTTTCTTGACTTCATTAGCCAACTGCTTTGCTTGTTCCGGTGTTAATACCCCCGCCGACTCAAGGATGTCATCAATGGAGTAGTCATCCTCTACTTCAATCGTGTCGTTATCCAAATTGATTTTTACTTTGCTGTGCGTAATATTCATCTTTTGCAGTATGGAGCGAAGTTCCTTAGCCGTTTGCTGATCCATCTTTTTGGGCAAAGACATTGTTTAAACACCAACCTTCCGATTTAAGATTTGCAAGATATTTCATTATTTCCGATGTACTCAAGGCCTTTCCGGATTTATATTCCATTCTGCTTTGTTCAATCATGAATTTCAGTTCCGGATTGGCTTCAACATCAGCTTGAATCGATCGCTGCTCTTCGATATCATTTCACTCCTGTCATAATCGTTTCTTCTGTCATACTGGAGCACTTAATTTCGTGTTACCAACAGTATAACATACACGGCTCCGAAACCAGAAGAAGATAGCCAGCCCCTCGGACCGGCTGGCTTATCTCTTCATATAGCTTGTCCACCCTCACCTCACAAACCGCCCGCTGCACACAAACCGCGCCGTTCCCTGACGTCGGTTCGTGTTCACAACGTGTTGACAATGTGAGCCACGAGCCGCAGATTGTGCTCTATCAACAAATTGCGGGAATGCTGATTCCCTTCAGCCATTAATCGTAAATGCTTCTCTTCTTCATCTTCAGCGAGCGGTTGGGGAAACGCATTATTTTTAACGTACGAAACCAGCAGCATTAACTCTTTAATAAACAAGGCAATTGCAGAAAAAAATCCAGGCACCTCAAGCCACCCCCATGATGAAAGTAGTACTATTCTATGTGGGCCGCAGCCTATCAGTGCCTGTACAGAACAAAAATACTATACCCTTACTCCCTCAACTATAACTTTCCATCGCAGGTCCCGTCTGTGATGATATTACCCACTACTGCAATAGGATTTGCGGCCATTTCATGACACGATCGCGAACAACCGCATTTTCGAACGTCAGCCAAAGTGAATAAAAAGCCTTATCCCTACAATATAGGGATAAGGCCGCCTGGGACGGGGATAAGTTCAGTATCCCCCAGACTTTTCTCCTTATTTTACCTCACGCACGCGCTTAAGCAGATCAGGCGCCCACTTTTCCGCGTATTTCTCTTCCACTTTCGATGCTTCAAGTTTCTTGGCAAACAAGGTTTTGTCTACCTCTACCACTTTCATGCCTGCTTCTTGCAGCTTTTTAAAATACTCTTGCTCCGATTTCTTGGTAACTTCCGATTGGAATTTCCCTGCTTCCACAGCCGCGTCCTTTATTGCTTTTTGCAAATCTGGAGGCAAGCTTTCGAGCTTTTTACTGTTTACCATTAATACAAATGGAGCAATCAAATGCTCGGTCTTCATAATATGAGTTTGCACTTCATAGAACTTGTTCGTATATACCAGGTCGACAGGGTTCTCCTGTCCGTCAACAACCTTCTGTTCCAATGCAGTGAACAGTTCTGTAAATGCCATAGGCGTCGGATTAGCCCCCAGCGCCTTCCAGGAATCGAGAATATTTGCAATTTCCGGTGTTCTAAGCTTCATACCGCCAAGATCTTCCGGAGTTTTGATTTCTTTTCTTGCCGTTAAATTTCGAGGACTGCGGTCCCACCAGCCAAGAACGGTGGCACCTGCATTTTTGCTTATTTGTTCATTAATCTCTTTCCCGATCTCTCCATCGAGAACCTTACGCAAATGCTCCTGGTCGCGGAACAGATACGGTTGAGCCAAGCCGCCATATTCAGGAGCGAACGTGGAGAAAACAATATCTCCTACGATGGTCATTTCAACCGCTCCGAATTTCATGCTGTCCAGGGTTTGCTTCTCTCCACCCAACGTACCGTTATCATATACTTCAATCTTGACTTTACCGCCGGTGGCTTTATCAACCAATTCAGCAAACTTATGAGCCCCTTCGCCGACCGGGCTATCCTTTGGATTCACATGCGCCAGCTTCATGACCGTCACTTTTGTTTCCTCTCCTGTACCTTGCTGCGGCTGGCCCGTATTTGCGGATGAGCCGCAGCCTGAAATCAGAATCGACACGCTTACTAAAAGTGCTAATGAACCGGTTATTGCTTTCTTCATTTTGTGCCCTCCTTTATTGGTTGAACATCCCGTCTAACAAATGCTTCACTCGATACCCCTCGTTGTTTTGTGGTTACCATGATATTAAATGACGATTTACATCACTCCCTTCACCAGTTACAGGTTTTATACCGGTTCACTGGCACAAATATAACAGCGCTTACATTTGACGTGCCGGTGTGGCTGAAATGTAAATGTTTTTTATTTCCGTATGGCATCCACTACGCTAATGAAGCCGTCATCGGATTTATGTAAACCATCCAAGAGGCACCATGACCAGCTGCGGGAACAAGGTAAGCAGCAGCAATATGATGATATGAACCAGCAAAAACGGCCAAACGCCCTTTATAATATCTTCCATGCTGATTTTCCCGACTCCGGCCGCAACGTTCAGAACGGTTCCTACCGGAGGTGTGAGCAGACCTATACTATTGTTCAGAATGAACAGAAGACCGAAATACACCGGATCGATCCCTGCGGCCGTAATGATTGGCATAAGCACCGGCGTCAGTATAAGAACCGTAGGGGTTAAATCCATCGCCATGCCTACCAAGAAAACGACCAGGTTGATGGCCATAAGCAGGAGCAATTTATTTTCCATCAACGGACCGAGCATGGCCGTCAGCTCGCCAGGTATGTTAGCTACGGTGATCAACCATGACGATACCATTGCCGCTGCTGCCAGAAACATAACGACACTGGTCATTTTGCCCGAGGCGACCAAGACATGAAACAAATTCTTCAATTTGAGTTCTCGGTACACGACGAGTCCGACGAACAATGCGTAAAACGCCGCTACGACCCCCGCTTCAGTGGGTGTGAATACGCCGAATTTCAGGCCGCCGATAATAATGGCCGGCAAAACAAGCGCCCATAGCGCCTTGACGGTCACCGTCACAATTTCCTTCCCTGATTTTTTGGGAAACACTTTAAAGTTCGATTTGCGGACGACCAAATACCAGGCAATGGTCAAACCGACGGCAAGCATGAAGCCGGGAACAATACCGGCCATAAACAATTTGGTAATGGAAACGCCGCTGGTAACGCCAAAAATGATCATCGGAATACTTGGAGGGATGATCGGCGCAATGATTCCTCCTGCAGCGATCAATCCTGCGGAACGGTTTTTGTCGTACCCTGCGCTGACCATCATCGGAATCAAGATCGCTCCCAAAGCGGCCGTATCCGCTACCGCGGAACCGGAGAGGCCCGCGAATACGAGCGCCCCGATAATCGCCACATAGCCGAGTCCTCCCTTGATATGGCCGACGAGGGCAGTCGCAAAATCAATGATACGCTTGGAAATCCCCCCCGCATTCATCAGCTCCCCCGCGAGAATAAAGAAAGGAATGGCCAGCAGCGGGAAGCTGTCGGCGCCGTTAATGAGATTTTGCGCCATGATCTGGCTGTCGAACATACCGATAGTAAACATTAAGCAAAGTCCGCTGACGAGCAGTGCAAACGCGATCGGCATCCCCAGTGCCATAGCACCAAGCAGAGATCCCAGAAATACAGATACAATCATCTCGGTACCTCCCGCTGCGTCGGGCCGGTTTTCGTTAGCATCAATTCCTCGGACTCCTGTGTCCGTGTTAATTCATCAATGTCCGCTTGATCCGACAATGTACGGATGATATTGAACAGGATGATGACCGCCATGCCTGCTCCCATCACAATGCCCGTGCCGTGAATCAACGACTCCGGCAAGCCGGTCGCCGGGGCTGCACTATCCGCACTCTGCACCGTCATTTTCCAGCTTCCCTCCACCACCAGGTAGAGAACAACTAGAACAATGAGATTACTGATGATATACGCTGCTTTCTTAAGCGGTTTCGGCAGCTTCTTTATAAACATTTCGACGCCCAAATGCGAATTTTCTTTCAATGCCATGATCGCTCCGATAAATACGAGCCAAATGAACAAAAACCTTGCCATCTCTTCAGACCATGTAATACCGGAATTGAACGTGTACCGCAATACGACATTTCCGAAAACCAGAATGGCCATAGACGACAAAGCAAACGCGATCAGCCCGTTAAACAGATAATCCATTGCTTTCCCTAAAGATTTCAAGTGGTTCCCCTCGCTTTACATCAATTGCACCACGTCATCATTACATAACACCGGTTTCCGCGTTTAATATTGTAGATAGAGGACTTTCATTTCAGTGAAAAACTCTTTGTTCGAGCTGCCGATGGAATAAGGGCCAAAGCCGGATTGCTTTACCCCGCCGAAAGGCATATGGGCTGCACTTGCGGTACCGTGGTTGATGTGAACCATTCCGCTTTCGATCTGATCGGCATACCGGTAGGCAGATGAAAGATTTTCAGTGAAGATTGCCGCTGCGAGCCCGTAATCGACAGCATTGGCTGCCTCAAACGCTTCTTGCTCATCTTTGACAGGAATAACGCTAAGCACAGGGCCGAATATTTCTTCTTTCGCGATTCTCATTTCCGGTGTTACCTGGTCGAACAGCGCGGGTGTCATATAAGCCCCATTAGAGAATTTACCCGCCGTGAGGATCTCTCCCCCCGTACGCAGACGTGCTCCTTCCCTCTTGCCGACTTCGATGTAACTCCGTACGGATTCCAGATGACTCTCGCTGACAAGAGGTCCCATGTTGACGCCCTGCTCCCACGCCGGACCGATCTTGATTTGCTTCATTTCCTTCAAAATCGCCTCGGTTAAAGCCTCTGCCTGATGCTGCAGTACAATCACCCTGCTGATGGCTGTACAACGTTGGCCGCTGCAGGTGAAAGCGGCGCTCACGATTTGTTTGGCCGCATACTCCAAATGGGGATAGTCCAGCACGACAGCCGGGTTTTTGCCTCCCAGCTCCAACTGGGTACGCGCTAATCTGCCGCCCGCAATTTCATTAATCGTTAGTCCCTGCTTGGTCGAACCGGTGAAACTGATTCCCCTGACCAGCGGGTGCCTTACCAGAGGATCTCCTACACGGGAACCGCTTCCCGTAACGAGGTTTACCACTCCACGGGGTAATCCGGCTTCAGCCAACAATTCCATGATTTTTACAGTAGCCCAAGGCGTATTGGAGGCGGGTTTGATAACGACTGTGCAGCCATAGGCAAGGGCGGGAGCAATCTTGCGCACCGGAGTGACCACCGGGAAATTCCATGGAGCGATCGCAGCGATCACTCCAATCGGATAACGAACGGTCGAATTCCACACATGAGCACGCTCGCCCGGCAGCGTTTCGCCGTCGATACGCAAGGCGTCGCCCGCGGCAAATCGGGTTTCCTTCGCTGCCCGGCCAACTTCGCCATAAGATTCCGCCAATGTTTTGCCTTGTTCGGCTGACAGCATGTAAGCTAATTCTTTGGCATCCCTTTCGAGAAGCCCGGCGAATGTCAGCAGCATCGTACTGCGCTCCGGAGCCGGTACACGGGACCAAGTCTTAAAAGCTTCATGTGCCGCTTTCACCGCTAAATCAACATCTTCTTCCGTCGAATCCGCGAAATATCCCAGAAGTTGGTCTTTGCGTGCTGCATGGTACAGCGGAACCGTTCGTCCGCTTTTGCTTGCAAGCCATTCACCTTGGATAAAGTTCCCGTATGTTTTACCTGCATATTGATCCAGCCAATCTAACATTTCATGTTGTGACACTAGAACCGCCCCTTTCAATCTATTGGTCTGCGGATAGAAGATCCGGTCATGGCCGCTCTACAAATATTTTTCAAGTCCTCCAAAGATGGGTTACGCGGATTTACCGCCACATTACCGGAAAGCATCGCTTCTTCTACAATGAAATCGAGATGGTCTTCGTTTAATCCGTAATCGGACAGCGTTTGGGTAATGCCCACGTCATTTTTCAGTTGGCGAATCGCAGCAACAGAGCGTTCTGCGGCTTCTCGTGCAGTCAGATGATCTGTCTTTTCGCCGAAAATAGCGGCAATTTCCGCAAACTTCGCTACATTGCCGATCACGTTGAACTGCATAACCTCAGGCAAAAGTATGGCGTTTACCATACCATGAGGAATTTTGAAATGCGCGCCAAGCGGCAGGGCCAGAGCATGCGCCAGCCCTAAACGGGTTGAATTAAAAGCCATCGCCGCAATAAGGCTGGCCAACAGCATATCATGTCGGGCTTGCAGGTTTTCTCCTTGCACTACCGCTAATCTCAAGCTTCTTGCGATCATTTTCATGGATTGAATGGCCAGGCCTTCTGAAATAGGCTGGGTCGCTTTGTTCACATACGATTCCAAGGCATGCGTTAAAGCATCCATCCCGGTTGCGGCTGTAATGTGGGGCGGAAGCGATACGGTTAATTGCGGATCGCAAAGAGCCAGTGTAGGGCAATTGTATGGACTTCCAACGCTCAATTTTACCTTTGCTTTCTTGTCTGAAAGAACAGACCATATCGTCATTTCGCTTCCGGTTCCCGCCGTAGTCGGTACGGCAATGACGGGAGCCGCCTGATGCAGAACCTTGTTGATGCCTACATAATCGCGGATGTGCCCGGGGTTGGTCAACATAATACCGATGGCTTTTGCCGTATCCAGGGAGCTTCCACCGCCGACTCCCACTACCAAGTCGCAGCCTTCCGATTTGGCGAGCTCCGTACCCTTTTGCACCGAGTCTATATCGGGATCCGCCTCAATATCCGAAAAAATCTGATAAGGAATGCCTGCCTTATCCAAAGGCTCGGTTAAGTGATCGACAACACCCGCCTGAACGACACCCGGATCGCCTACGATCAGTACCCTGCTACCTCCCAATGCTTTAACATGATCTGCCAGTTGTTTGATGGATGCGTTTCCAAATTCGATAATCGTCGGAATCTCATATCTGAACATGTGATTCAACTGCATGACCGAACCTCCTCTTCCATTCTTAAAATGATGCCTTTGAAAAATCAATGCCGAAACGACGGCCTATTTCCGCCAATTCCTCGGCTACTTTCTGCGGCAATTCGATGCCGTTTGCCTTTCGCTCCTGCGTACGCCGGTATTCCAGTTCACCGGGGATTAAAATTTCCTGTACCCCATGGGCTTTGGGCTCCTGCTTCAGTTCGCGAATATATTGATCCATTCTTGCCTTGAACAGCTCTAGCGGAATAAACCGGTTAATGTCTACAGCGATAAACAGATGGCCCACATTTTGCGGTTGTTCCCAATTGTCATACATATTATGGACATACTTCCCGAATCCGGCACCCGTCAGCACGCCCGACAAGATATCGATAAACATCGAAATGGCATATCCCTTCGGTCCTCCCACCGGCAGAACAGATCCTTCCAGCGCCGCATTCGCATCGGTCGTAGGCTTGCCGTCTTTATCGATCGCCCACCCCGTTGGGATATCCTCCCCTTTTTGAGCAGCTACAATAATTTTGCCTCTCGCCACTACGCTTGTCGCCATATCCAGAATAAAAGGCAGCTCTTCTCCGCTTGGAACACCTACAGCCAAAGGATTGGTGCCGATAAAAGGTCTTACTCCCCCTGTTGGCGGCATCGTTTGCGAAGCATTGGACATGACCAGCAGGATCATGTCCTGCTCAATCGCTTTCAATGCATAGTAGGCGCCGGTCCCAAAATGATTGGAGCCTTTGACTCCGACAAAGGCTGCGCCATTGTTTTTTGCTTTTTCCATGGCGATTTCTAATGCCCTTCTGCCGATGACAGAGCCAAAATTGTTGTTGCCATCCACCAAAACGGTCGCATCGCTTTCAGACACCTTTTCAATTTGGGAAAGAGGGTCGATCATTCCGGCTTCGATTCTTTTTAAGTAAATCGCTGTTCTCACTACGCCGTGCGAGTCAACTCCGCGCAGGTCTGCCTCCACAAGCGATTCAGCTACGATAGCAGCCGACGGTTCCGGCAACCCCGCTTTCATGAAAACCTGATAACAAAAGTCCTGAAGTCCCTGCCAGTTACATCTTGTCGCTACCATCAACAAACTCACAACCCTTCTGTTTCAGTAATTCATCTACCCAACTGCGGTCTATCGTTCCGTCCTCAATCGACTTAAGAATCGCTTCTTCTTTTACTTGTTGTTTTTTCACAAGCTCCAATATCTCTTCCGCCTGTTCCAACGGCACAACCGCCAGACCGTCGGCATCTCCTACCATAATGTCGCCGGGATGAACGATCATTCCCCCAACCGACACAGGTACGTTGATTTCTCCCGGTCCGTCCTTGTAAGGCCCACGGTGAGTAACTCCTCTTGCATACACTGGAAATACATCATTCTTGAACGCTTCGGTATCCCGAATAGAGCCATCGATCACAAATCCGGCAATCCCTTTCTTTTGAGCGATTCGCATCATAATCTCACCGACAATCGCATTGGTCACATCACCGCCTGCATCCACAACAATCACATCCCCTGGCTGCGCAAGGTCAATAGCCTTATGCACCATCAGATTATCTCCGGGTCTTGTTTTAACCGTAACGGCAGCCCCTACCAATTGTCCTTCCTTATGATACGGCCGCAAGCCGGCGGACATCGCATGAATGCGGTTTACATTGTCGCTGATATGCGGTGTAACAATACTTCGGAACTGGTTTACCAGTTGTTCGGACGGGCGTTTAGTGATCGGAAAAATCCGAAACCCAATATTAGCCATCATCATCCCCCTGTTTCGCATCGCCATCGTGTAAATGATCGTATCGGCTCAAGCATAGATTATATGCCGTAAATCCATGCTACCGACCGGACAACGAAATCGGTTTTAAACATTACTTTAACTGTTGGAATAGACTGCGATTTTGGATGGAGATGGTTTTAAACCTGCTTAACAATTCCCGGTATTGTGCGTTCACATCCATTCGCGGCATAACCGTCTCCGAAACACGAACCCAGTCCTTGTTCACTTGTGATAAATCCGAAAACAACCCCACGCCGACACCCGTCAGCATAGCCGCCCCCATTGTCTCCGTTTCAAGCTTTTCCGGAATATAGAGAGGTTTGCCCAGCATATCACTGATGATTTGCATCCACACTTGACTGCCGGCTCCTCCACCCCCTGCCATCAGGAACGGTGGGTCGATGTTCAATTCAGCCTTAAGAATTTCATGATTCTGGGCCAGCGCCAAGCCTACGCCTTCCAGAACGGCCCGCAGAAAGTGCCCTTTGCCGTGCTTCATCGTGAACCCCATAAAGCTTCCTGTGGCATGGGGGTCCCATATGGGCGATCGTTCTCCCGCCAAATAAGGCATATAAATCAGTCCTTCCGCTCCCGGCGCGATCGCCTGGGTCATCCGGTCCATTTTTTTATAGATATTGCCCGGTCCCTGATCTTCGCTGAAAAAAAGCTGCTTCGCCCATTTATAGGAGACGCCTGCGCTGTTGACCGGAGTCATAATCAAGCTGCTCGAAGCATCGTAATTCACGGTGTTCATAAAGCGGATGTCAAGCTCATTCGACTCGATACACAGGCGGCCCACGCTGCCCATGATTAAAGCTCCGGTATCCGGGCCGGTCCCCATCCCCGCCAGCGCCCCTACCGTATCCATCGCACCTGCAATGACCGGAGTGCCCGCCGGGAGTCCGGTGGCCCGCTCGCCTTCTTTATGAATCGTCCCGACCACTTCATGGGATGGATAAATGGGCGGGAGCGCCTCCGGAGATAGACCAAAAACATGGCAAAGCTCGGCATCCCAATTTTTTTCATGTATATTATAGAGCATGGTCGTCGTTGCCCGACTGTGATCGATGGAATAAACACCTGTCAGACGAAGAACAAGAAAGCCGGTCGGCACCAGAAAAAATTGGGCTTGCCGATACAGCGAAGGCCGATTCTCGCGTACCCATTGGAGCGAAGGACCCCAAAAAGCGCCGGACGATACACGGTTTCCCGTTTTCTGAAATACCCATTCCTGGCCGTATTCGCTTTTCATCGCTTCCGCCTGCCGAACCGCCCGCTGATCGAGCTGCATGATGGCTGGCAGAACCGCCTGCTGGTCGGCATTCAATAGAACCAGCGAATTGGAGCAAGTAATCCCGATACCGGCAACGGCTTTAAGATCCACTCCGTTTTGGGAACGAATCTCCTTCATGCAATCGCCTAATTGCTCCCACCAGATTTCTGGATCGATTTCGGCCCAACCGTTCTGCGGAAAGGATAAAGAGTATTCGCGATATGCCCTGGCAACCAATTGCCCATTCAATGTATACAACGCGACCTTTAAGCCTGTTGTTCCTACGTCGATGCCTACTAACAGGTTTTTCAATTCATTTCACCAACCAAAGATAAATTTCGGAACATGTCTTTATTGTTCTCATAAAGGCTTTTAAACATAGCATAATAGCCGCGATATCGCCGTTGATTTTGTTCGTTTGGCCTATACGTTCGGGTGATGCTGACGCCGGGAAGTTGACTCGCCTTAAGTCCCGTCACGGCCATTAATGCCAAATACGAGGATCCAAGCGACGCCGTTTCTATGTCGCCAAAAGCCACCTGAATCTCTTTTTCCAATATATCCGCCTTGATTTGCGACCATTCCTGATTCAGATAGCCTCCGCCCGTTCCATACAGATCGGTAACGCAGAGATTAACCTTCTCCAATTCTCCCAAAATGCTTTTCAATCCGTAAGCTGTTCCTTCCATGATCGCGCGAACCATATCTGCCCTTCCCGTCTGATAATGAAGGCCAAAGAACACGCCTTTGGCATAGCTATCCCACAGCGGAGCCCGCTCCCCGGCAAGATACGGAAGGTAGAGCAAGCCGTTGGAGCCGGGCGGCACTGCAGCGGCTAATTTCTCATATTCGCCATACATCTCCGGATGGCCCGGCGCCTCATCCACGTGATCTCTGAACCAGCGAAGCGACCCGCCCGAAGCGGACATGCTGCCTTTCAAAATCCATTTGCCGTCAACGCAGTGTCTTAACAAGGCCAGGTTCGGATGCGAAACCGGTTGGTCCAGGATCATGCCGATGCCCGACGACTGCCCCGACATTTCGAACGATTGATGGGCTTGATACAGCTTCAGTCCAAGCGGAGCCGCCGCACCGTCAATGGCCCCCGCGATCACGGGCGTACCCTCCGTAAGACCGAACAGTTCAGCGGCCCGTCTGGATATACCGCCTACAACCTCGGTACAATCGTATACGTTCGGCAGCTTCGAGCCGTCGATCCCCAGCTCCTTCATCAGGGATGCTTCCCATTCGCCCCGGTGAATATGATAGAACTGCGTTAAAGCGGCATGCGACACATCCATGGAATATTGACCGGTTAATTGAAAAACAATCCATCCGTTCGCTTGCAGATACCTGGCCGTCTTCCGGTATTTATCATGAGCGTGATTCATCTCCCAAAGCAGCTTGGGAAGCATGTAATACGGATCGATGCGATTACCGGAAACCGCTCTGACCGCCGATTCGCCAACAGTGGAAGCAAGCATCCGGCACGCGTCCTCCGATCTGCGGTCCATCCAGATCATGGCCCTGCCAAGCGGCTGTCCCTCCGGATCCACTCCTAACAAGGACGGAGCCTGACCACTGACCGACACCGCTTTAATTAGCTTCGCGTCGATCTGCGCCAAGCCGATGACTTCCCGTATCGCCCGGCAGGCAGCCGACCACCATTCCCAAGGGTCTTGTTCGATCCACATCGGTTTGATCTGGTAACTGGAATATTCGATTCTTCGTTGCTGCAGGACACCCCAATCCCGATCAATTAACGTTGCCTTCACGCTAGTCGTTCCGAGATCGATTCCGAGATACGCGTCAATGAACGGCATGTACCGGCCTCTTCCCGTCGATAAAATGAACAATGTCCTGCATAATCATCGAGCTTTGATGATGAAGAATGTCATGGGAAGCCCCTCCGATGTGAGGCGTTACGATCACGTTGGACAGCTCAAGAAATGGATGGTTCCGGTTCATCGGCTCTTCTATCAGTACATCCAGGCCTGCGCCGGCGATGTTCTGTTCTTTTAAGCAATGATACAAGTCTTCCTCATTGACCAGAGCTCCCCTGGCCGTATTCACCAGATAAGCCGACGATTTCATGGCTCCCAGCGTTTCCTTGTTCATTAACCCTTTGGTATCCTTAGTCAACTTACAGTGCAGGCTGACAAAATCCACTTGCGCAAGCAGCGTAGGAAGATCTACCAGCTTGGCGGCTCCCGCCACATCTTCAGGGGTTAAATAAGGATCATACACCCATACGTCCATATCGAAGCCCAAAGCCCGCTTGGCCACCTTCCTTCCAATGGCGCCGAAGCCGATCAAGCCTAGCTTTTTCCCCTCCAGTTCCAGGCCGGCGAACCGTTTGTACGGCGTATTCCCCGCAGTATCCCAAGGGACGTCCTCCCAACGCCGTTCCCAGATGTACCGGTACGTCTGCGGAATAAACCGCGCAACGGATAACATGAGACCGATCGTTAAATCCGCTACAGCGCTTGCATTTCTGCCCGGAGTATTGGAGAGCATCACTCCGTATTTTTTCACCAAGGCTACATCGATATTTTCCATTCCGCCCCGGGTACAAGCGATGTATCGAAGCTGAGGAAGATTCTTCAATACATATTCATCGATATCCTCATACCCGATAATTAAAATTTCGCACGATTGGGCACGTTCCACCAGCTGCTTGGGCGTCAGCTTTACTCCCTCATACCCCCAGCCGCCGAAGGTGAGGGTAAGGAGCCCGGAAAGGCGATCAATGACATCCTCCGTTAACTGGGCGGTAACAAAAGCATTCATATGGTACCCTCCGTCTACTTCCAGGGATCAATCAACACCTTGATCCCCAGGTAGTTGTTTTTCATTTCAAAAGCTTGCTGCCAATCATCCAGCCTGACCACCCCGGAAATTAATTTCGTTACATCCATTTGTCCGGTGGCCAGCAATTGTAAAACCTCGGCGTGGATTTCCGGCGTAGACGCGGAGGAGCCGGTAAAATTAATTTCTTTATAGTGAATTTCATTCGGATCTATCGTGATTTCCGAACCATGGGGACAGCCTGCGAAAATGAGGAACGTTCCACCTTTTTTCACGTACGGCAGCGAATCTTCAATAATTTTGGGAATCCCGACGTCGATGATCACAACGTCCGCTCCTTCTCCGTCTGTGATGGACATCACTTCCTGCAGAGGATTGCTGTCCATCGGATTGACGGTATGCGTCGCGCCCATTTCTGCGGCCAGTGCTCGTTTTTCTTCCTGCGGCTCGATCACGATCAAGCGGGACGGCTTTTGCAAACGGGCCAATTGGGTATGGTACAGCCCGATAGGCCCGGCTCCCACGATGACCACAGTCTGACCTTCTTGAATGTTGCACCGTTTGATCCCGTGATATGCTGCCGCAATCGGTTCCGAAGCAGCGACCACTTCATCCGCAAGCCCTTCGGGCACCTTGATCACATTTCCCGCTTCGATCGCTATCGCAGGAATTTTGACATATTGAGAAAATCCTCCGTCCAGCTCATATCCGATCGTCACGCGGTTAACGCATATATTTTTTCTTCCCGATTGACAGATATAGCAGGTTCCGCAAGGAATCATAGGATAAATCGTTACCCGGTGGCCCACCTCAAACTGCTGAACACGGGCCCCCAGTTCGACAATCTCGCCAACCAGCTCGTGGCCGATAATACGAGGAGAAGGAATTTTCTTCGTCCCTTGATAAATGCGGTTATCCGTACCGCATACACCGGCATAACGAATTTTGACCAGCATTTCGTCTTCCGAAATGCGAGGGATTGCTTTTTCTTCCACCTTCAAATCTTTAGGACCGTAAAACGTAAGCGAACGCATCATACCTGCAGCCATTCTTAAACATCTCCTTAAATATAGTTAGCTTTGATCTGTGACAATACCGTTTCGGGTAACCGGCGGGCTTTGGCCCCCGATAAGAAATAAATCCTTGCGTTATCCTCCACTTCAAAAGCGGCCCCGACCGCCGCTTCCAACGTTTTTCCAACCGCCACAACCCCATGATTTTCCAACAAAACCGCTTGGCTTGAGGCAATACCTTCCGCCACCACCTCGCCCAGCTCGCGGGATGCAGGCATCCGGAACGGCGTCAATTGGACCATCCCCACCTTCGCTACCAGACTAGGCACATAGGGGGCCATGATATGTCCGGGCTCCATGGTGCATCCATACGCCACGGCATAAATCGAATGGGTATGGACAACTGCTGCAATATCAGGTCTTGCCTCATAGACGGCCAGATGCAATGGCAATTCCTTCGTAGGCTTTAATCCTTTTATGAGCTCGCCTTTGATCGTTGTTTTGCTGATGGACTCCGGGGTCAAATGCCCAAGCGACCAACCGCTGGGTGTCGAAAGAACTGTATCCGCTTCCATCCGGATCGAGATATTCCCTCCGCTGCCATTAATCAGGCCCCGGATATACATTTCTTTCCCCCATTTGACGATTTTCTGCCTGGCTTCTTCCTCATTCAAATGATACGTTGAGCTCATTAATCCACCGCCCCTTTCCTAATGTTTGGACATCACTCAAATTTGATTGTTTCAATCAATTTTTCTGATCATTTAATCACCACTTCATTTTGTATTTGAACCGAAAATAGAACAAAAACATTTTTTCCATCGCTTAATGACGATAATGATCCATTTCACCTAAAATTTATGATTTTTTTGATTAATTTACTCAAAAAAATGATAACTCCAATCAAAAAATTCGTCAATGCTTGATTTCATTTTTATTATTGTGATAATATCGAATCAAATGAGGGGTGTAATTATCAATGGCTATAGCACGTGAAGAAAAGATTCTGGAAATTCTGCAAAAAAACGGGACGGTTTCCGTGAATGAACTCATCGATATATTACAAGTTTCTCCGGCTACCGTCCGTCGTGATCTGGAGAGACTTGAGCAAAAAAACAAGCTCCGGCGGACTTATGGAGGAGCAATCGATATTCAATCCGTAGGCTACGAACCTTCATATAGTATGCGTGTAGGGGATTGCACTGTCGAAAAAAAAGCCATCGCGAAAGCAGTGACACAATTGATTCAGCCGCGTGAAATCGTGGCTTTGGACGCCGGGACAACAACCACTGAGGTAGCCAAGCTTTTAGTGAACATTCAACCCTTGACTGTCGTGACCCCATCGCTTACCATTGGTCAAATGTTTGGCGAAGCGGATCGTGAAGAAATAACCGTAATCTTGTCCGGGGGAATCCTGAGGAGTAAAACCCTTTCCCTGGTTGGGGATTTATGCGAAGAAGTGCTATTAAAATACCGCTGCGACAAAGCCATTATCGGATGCAACGCATTATCGCCGGAACTGGGGGCCATGAACACGAATTTGCTTGCACTGGGAGTGAAAAAATCGCTTGTCTCCATAAGCAAAAAGTTAATTGTGGTGGCCGATCATACCAAGATCGGACGTACGGCTCTGGCCACCTCTGCTTCAATTGAACAAATCGATACCCTGGTCACCGATTGGCAAACCCCTGCCCATCTGGTTGAGGAGTTTGTGAATAAAGGCATTCATGTCATCGTCGCCCAGCCATAATTCGGGGCCTGTGAACCTGATCGGAATCTCCGGTCGGGTTGTTTTAGGTTTCAGATACTGGGCCGGGAAATAAGTTTGAGCATGCGGAAAACGTCCGTAAAAATAAAAATACCGTCCCCGAGTGGTAATCAGGGACGTCTGTGCACTTGCTGTTTCGTCTTTCCTTCCGCCATTACACTCTATCAACCACAGTAATGCGCTCCGCCGCCAGAATTCTCGGCTGAGCTTTAGGAATTTGAGCCGGGTATCCGATGTGCAGATTGCCCAGCACCTTTTCTCCAGGCAAAATCCCCATCGTCTCGCGAAATACGGGGTGATGCAGCCAGCCGTATGTCTCCCATACCATGCCGATTCCCCGTTCCCAAGCCAGCAGGCTGAGGTTGTGAATAATACAGCTGGTCGAAGCGTAGTCTTCTTCCCTGACGACCAGATTCGGATCTTCCTTCATAATGACGGCCATGATCATCGGGATAGCCATGATTTTATTGTAAAACTTCTGACCGACCTCTTTTTTCAGGGCCGGGTCGGGCTCCCTGCTTTCCTTCATCGTCCGGACCGCTTCGGCCATCTTCCTGCGGCCCTCGCCGTAGGTCAGTATAAACCGCCAAGGCTGGGTCATATGATAATTGGGTACCCAGACGGCAGTGTCCATGAGCTCCATAATAAGCTCGGGCGGGACTTCCCGGTGTTCAAAAGCATGAATGGAACGGCGTTCCCTGATTAATCGCGCGAGCTCCATGAGTCCGCGACCTCCCTTCAAATGATAAATGGTTAAAGTTTGCCTCCAGGCTCCCCGCTCTCCGCTAAAGCGAACCGCAGCGCCCTATTGATCAGAGGCAGCAGTATGGTAATGTGCCCCTCGTCCTCCAGCTCCATGAATTGGAGCCGAATTCCCCGTCCAGAAAGAGGCTCTACCGTTTGAAACAGCTCCCTGGCATCCTGGATCATAAACGGCTTCTCCTTGCCGCCCACGGCCATCAACACCGCTGCCGGCAGGGCCTTGTCCTCCTGTCTTTCCGCCAAACGGCGTGCGGCGTCCAGCAGATACCGGTTGTTCCACCAGATGGACGGGCTGCCCGCCACATAGGTTTGGAACGTTTCCGGCCGGTTCAGCCACACATCCAGTGTAAAAAGCCCGCCAAGCGAATGGCCGAACAGGGTTTGCCGGTTCCTGTCAATCGGAAAGTCCCGTTCGATCGCCGGCTTCAGCTCATCCTCAATGAAAGACAGGAACGCATCGGCTCCTCCGGTTTCGGGCCAAGGGGACCCGTCGGGTCTGACCGGCAGCTTGGCGGAGGCGGGCT
Source organism: Paenibacillus sp. Pae15 (assembly GCF_024519685.1). Lineage (NCBI taxonomy): Bacteria > Bacillati > Bacillota > Bacilli > Caryophanales > Paenibacillaceae > Paenibacillus > Paenibacillus sp. Pae15. The sequence goes on from NZ_JALJRM010000033.1 coordinate 25,409, forward strand.
TCGTGTAATCGTAAAATCTTCTTGTTGAATCCAGCGGCTCATCCGTCGGATAGCCAATCCCGACAATGACGGCAGGGCCGAACCCGTGCGGCTTGCGGGATTGCAGCCTGACCGCTTCAGCCATCGTTCCGAATACGGCATTGGCGTCCAGCACGTAGATGACGGGAAACCCCTCGGGAGGCGCCTCATGCGCCGGTTTGAACACAAAAATCCGGTACTCCCGGTTCCCGTTCCGCGAATACATGACTCTCGCTTCCGAATGGACGATGGCATACGGCGGAACGGGTTCTAAAGCTGCTTTTTTATACGGCATGAAACAACCACCTCAACGCACTTGGAAATCTCCTGCAAAAATAGGAGTGTTCGTGTACAGCTCCTTCTTCTGTCACCAGCGTCAATCGTTCTTCGGAAAAGCCCTTTTGTCTCAAGATCGCATGCGCTTGTCCGGTTAGTGGAACCATGTCCTTTTGAACGGTCTGCTTGCCGACCCCTTCCAGGCTTCCTACATCCATATAGATTTTCATTTTGCCGTGGTCCATCGCATGCGTTCGCATATAGTCTGCAAACCCTTCGAACCAGTACGAGCCGGAGATGGAACCGATTTTGCCGAACACGCCGGGGTACAGGTAAGCCGCATACATCGAGATCAGCCCGCCGAGCGATTTGCCTATGACGGCTGTATGCTCCGGGTCCGTGGCTGTTCTGTGCGAGGCGTCCATGTATGGCTTCAGCTTGTTGGCGAGAAAAGAGAGGTACTCGCCGCCCTTCCCGCCGAAATCGCCGTAATTGTATGGTGTGGAAAGGGCCTTCGCAAACCAGGGCGTATATTCGTCCATCCGGTTTTTGGATTCCACCCCGACCAGGATCACCTCCAACAGCGACCCATCCGCAAACATGCGTTCCAGCTCATAGAGGGCTTCACTCTTGGCCGGATCAAACACATCGCCGAGATCATGCACATAGACTACGGGATACTTTTTCGAGTCCGTTTCATAGGTTTGGGGAAGGTAGATCAGGAGTTCCCTGCCCTCGAATTTTTCCCGAACGATCTTGCCCTTCATTGCCCGCTCTCCCTTCTTTATATCCTAGGCTTTGGCTTTAAACAGCAAGTAGACGAAATACGGGACGCCAACTATCGAAATCACAATGCCCACAGGCAGCTCGGCAGGCGAGAACACGGTTTTGGCAATCAGGTCGGAGACAATGACCATCATCATCCCGATCAGTCCGCAGACGGACATCACCCGCCGATGGCGCAGACCGACAAGACGCTTCGCAATATGCGGGGCGAGCAATCCGACAAAGCCGATGCTGCCCGACACGGACACGCAGGCACTCACCAGTCCGATGCTGCTCAGCAAAAACAAGCTTTTCTCTCTTTCCACGCGAACGCCGAGACCTTTAACCGAGCTTTCTTCCAGCTGAAACACATCGAGCAGAGGCGCCCTGCGCATGAGAACGGGCACTAGCACGATAAACCACGGCAGCATGGATGCGATATAGACCCAGTTGGCATTCCAAATGCTTCCCGTCAGCCAGACGGTTGCCATTTCAAAATCTTTGGCGTTCATTTGCAGGGAAAGGAACATGGTGAACGCGCCGAAACCGGAACCGATCGCAATCCCTGTCAAAACTAAACGCTGCGGATCGAGTCGTCCGTTCTGCCAGGCAAAGAAATAGATAAGTGCGGCGGCGGCCAAACCTCCGATAAGACCGAAGAGCGGCATCATCATAATGGCTGTCCATCCGGTACGGATGACATTCCCTTGAAAGAAAAACATAAATAATACGATCGCCGCACCGGCACCTGCATTGATGCCGAGAATCCCCGGATCCGCAAGGCCGTTCCGGGTCACGCCTTGAATCACCGCGCCTGCGATACCGAGGCCGAAACCGACCAACGCCGCAATGACGATGCGCGGCAGACGAAACTCAAACAGTACCATATCGTGATCCGGCTGCGGGTGAATACGGAGCAGCGTACGCAGCACTTCAGAGACCGTCATGTCAAATTCGCCGTTGGTCAGATGGATGTATACCGCCGCCGCGATGACGACGAAGCAGCCAAGCTGTACATGCCACAAGGGCCTTTCTGAGCCTTTACGCATGCTTGCCGCCTCCTCTCTTGCGAATCAAATAGAGGAAGAAGGGCACGCCGAAAAGTGCGGTTAGCACCCCGATAGGCGTCTCGAATGGATAGTTGAGAAACCGGCTGAGAATGTCGCACAGCCCCAGAAAAAGTCCGCCCAGCACCCCCGCACACGGAATGATGCGACGATAATCGACGCCGACAAAAAATCGGGCGATATGCGGAATCAGCAGCCCGACAAAGCCGATTTTGCCGGCCAAAGCGACGGAAATTCCCGTCAGAATGACGACAGCTCCTGTAGCGGCCGCTTTCACAAGCAGAGTACGCTGGCCCAAACCGACGGACACTTCCTCGCCTAGCGATAAAATCGTGACCGACGGGGAAATGCACAACGCCATGACGATGCCGACAACAGCAAACGGGATGGCAAGCTTGATCAGTGTCGGATCGAGCTGGTAAAGCCTTGCGTTATACCAGAAGCTGATATTTTGCGAAACTTGAAAGTACGTCGCTACCGCCGCGGAAACACTGCTCAGAAACGTTCCGATAATCGTCCCGATAATCGCCATTCGAACCGGGGACAAACCGCCGGGCAGCAGCGATGCAATGCCGAAAACGATCCCGACGCCCAAAGCGGAGCCGATTAAAGAGCATACGATCAACTCCATTGACGAGGCCTCCGGCAGCAGCACCATTCCCAGTGTAATAGCGAACGCCGAGCCGTCCGTAACCCCCATAATAGAGGGGGATGCCAAGTAATTCCTTGTCATCCCCTGCATAATGGCCCCGGATATGGCGAGGAAGGCTCCGATAAGTAGTGCCCCGGCAGCCCGGGGAACCCTGGAATGCATAATAATCTGATGGTCCACATTTCCCTTATCGAAATGAAAGAACGCGTTCCACACCGTGCTGACATCCATCGATTTTGCCCCGTAGCGTATGGATAAGAGCATGATGAGCATGATCATAACGGGGGCAATGCCGAGCAAAAACGCGGTGTAAGAAATCCTAAGCCTCATACGTCAACCGAGCCCTCTCATTCGGACAGCTTCTGAACAGCTGCTTTCAGGAAATGGATTTTGCTCCAGGATGTGCCCCCTTGTGCGAGCGGATCCACGACATTGACGAACACCTTATTGTTTTTCACCGCGTTGATGCTTCCCCAGATCGGGTTGTTTTGCAGCTCCTGCAGCGATTTCAAATGATCCTTGTTCTCGTCCTCGGAGAATTGAAGGAAGATCGCATCGGGGTTCATGGCGCTGAACTGTTCTAAAGAAATGGTTTGCTGCGCTTTGGCTGCCTTGACCTCATCCGGCACGTCCATTCCAAGCTCTCCATAAATCGTCGGGTTGAAGAAAACGTCAGCCGGATAAATATTCAGGGCTCCGTTGCGAATCCGGACCGTCACGACTTTCTTCCCTTTCCACTTCTCGCCCAGCTGCTTTTTCGCCGCTTCGACATCGTCCTTATACTGCTTCAGCACTTTCTCGGCTTCCGCTTGCTTGCCGGTCAGCTCGCCCATCAGACGCAGATTCGCTTCCCAGTTGGTAGCAATATGGGATACCTGAATCGTCGGAGCGATTTTCGCCAGCTTCTCCACCACCTCCGGCTGGAATTTAGTTGTGCCGAGAATGACATCCGGCTTCAGCTTCAGAATCGTTTCCATGTTCGGCTGCGTTTTCTCGCCGATCGATTGCGAAGACCCGGTAATCGGCTTAAACAGGTCGGGGAACTTGCCGCCGACCGTTATAGCGCCGATCGGTTCAACCCCCAGCACAAGGGCGTCCTCCATCGCTTCCAGAGCGCCCGTTATGACGATTTTGCCGGAGGGCACGGTGACCGTATATTGCTTGTCCAAATAAGTGATTGTTTTCGTTTGACCCGCAATTGGCGGTTCCTTCGGTTTCTCGGCAGTGCTTTCCGATGTTTTATTCCCCGAAGGGGCGCCGCCCGTCGCCGGCGCTGCTTGGTTTGCGCATGCGGCTAAAACCAAGATGAGTAATACGATGAAGCTAAAGCTTACAAACTTCGTTTTCATGATGCTGATGTCTCCTCCCAAGCTTCTTCGATTCAATTGATAACAATTCTCATTTGCAATTATAAAACATCGCCTTGGCCTGAACCATGGACGAAATCCTGAATTAACATGGACGATTTCCTGTTAGCAGCCTGAGCGTCTCGTCCACAAGACGGTCGTGCGAGGAAGCTGAATATTCACGCCAAGGATCGGAAGAGATGACATAGACCTGATTGCGGCTTACAGCCTTTAAGCTTTGCCACGACGGAGAGAGCTGCAGCGATTCCCAATGCAGGAGCGATTCCGTCTCCTGGCATACGTTTACGAGGATATGGTCCGCATCGTAAACGTGCAGCCGCTCCGGGGTTACCGGTTCTCCAGTAAAAACTTGATCGATCGCATGCGCGGGAGTCAGCTGGAGATCCCCGTAGAATACCTCGATGATGCTCCGGTTGGCATAAACCTGACAGCGGTCCTTGTATATGCTCAGCGTCAGGAACGTCTCGTTCTTCGTTTTGTGCTTCAGACGCTCCCGTACGGCTTTGACTTTCCGGTCATAATTGTTAAGCCACAGCTCCGCTTCCTTGGGGATATCGAGATATTCGGCGGTCAGCCTCAACTGCTCCCGCCAGTCGGTATGCTTCCGCGGGATATAATATACGGGAGCCGCCTGTTCGAGCATCTCCTTCTCCCCGTCCTGCAGTTCGTCGGTACTGATGATCGTATCGGGGCGCACCTGAAACAGCGTTTCAATATTGGATTTCCAGTGCTCGTTATGGCGGTACGCACTAAGATGGACCGGTATATCCGAACGGTATGTTCGGTAATAATACGCTGTCCACTTGGGGTTAAGAGGAGCGGCGTAAGGGATCATATGGAGCGCGAGCAGGTGCCCGGTCACCCCGGCGCCGTATGCAGCGATCTTGCGGCGGCGTTTCGACATGTAGGTCGTCGGCGGGCAGCCCGTCTCCTTTTTGAATTTGCGGCTAAAATAAAATTCATCGTTATAGCCGACTTGATGGGCGATATCCTTCAGCCTCGCGTTGGATCTTGCCATCAGCTGCTTCGCCTTGTTCATCCGCAGGGCGGTCAAATAATCGACGGCGCTGATGCCGTACAATTTTTTAAACAGGTCCACAAAATACTTAGGGCTTATATCCGCCAGACGGGCCAGCTGCTCGATCGAAAGATTTTGCTGGTAATGGCTGTCCATGTACGCTTTCGCGCGCTCCAGCGCCGAATGCGAATCTTCGGCCGAGTGGCGTCTGTTCTCCAAGATAGAGTACAGCAGTTCCTGGAACACAAGCTGCCCGCGGAAACGCTCCAGGCTGTCACGACTCTGCCTGTGCAGATAGGCGGTATGACACAATGCGGCCAAACGAGCCCCGGATGGAACCGGGATTTCGCCACGCTCCGGGAAGAAGCCGGCTCCGCCGCTGCAGCGTACGGCATCGCGATTTGAACCGGCTATACGGTAAAGCTCGTAGCGAAGCAGAAACAATCCAAGCCCATCCTCGGACTCCGCCGCAGCCCCGAACGTCTCTCCCGGAGGACAAACATAAACCGCATCCTGCCTCAGCCGATAATGTTGGCTGCCGATCGATAACCGTCCTTGCCCTAACGTGGCAACGATTAAGACATATGATTCGGTGAACCGCTGTTCCATCCTCCATTCGCAGCCGCCTTTCATCAAATCGATGTCCAGAAGATGAACCATCAAACCCTCCGCCTCATGAGCCCACGGTCCTGTATTTTCCGTCCGGATCGAATTCATCGGCCTTCACCTTCTCCTTTAAACCGAATCATGCTGACAAATAGGTTTGTCCACCTTGTTCACTTGGTACGCTTTGTCCGCTTATGGAATCGGATTCGATCATTTCATCAATTGATAATGGTTATCATTATCAATTATGAATTATAGCAATATGACTTCGGGTTGACAACTGCAATTTATGGGCGGCAGCAATCGGCCTTGCTTCTGTCGGCCTCCAGATCATGAACCGCTGCTCAACCTACCGCAAATGATGCTCTACCGACAGCCTTTAGGAATCGGATTTTCCCGGTCCCTATACTCCGTTCTTTTCGGCCAGCCGCATTTTTTCCCCATTTTTGATCAGCTGTATTGGATTGGCTCCGGATCTATGTCTCCATATCAAAACAGGGTGTCCCTCAGGCCGGATTCGACCTGTCGGAGCACCCTCATTGAAGTCAGAACTACCCTGAAATTTATGAATAAGCCTTCAATACCTCCTGCAGCCGGAAGGCGACCGTCATTTTTCCTTCCACCTTTAGATCCCCCGACATATACGCGGCTGCCGCGTTCAGTTGACGGTTCATCAGCTTGCGGAGCGTCGCCTCCGTCATCGTCAGCTTGCAATCCGCAGGATCCGGCGCCCCCTCCTTGAGGCTCACCTGTCCTCCATGAAAGCGTACCTGCAGCACATTGTCATCTGCCAGATGAAATTGATATACCGCATTCAGCGACCGGATCGCCTCGGGGCTGCCGTTCATTCGATCCACAAGTCGCTGAAGCTCATCCCGAATGGCCATAGCTCACCTCGAAGATCAATGGATTCAAGTGGCGGAACACCAAATGAAACGTACCGTCACCCGTTCCGGCTGGCTCTCTTCCAAGACACCGCCGGGCATTTCAGAACATATCCGGTGCCGCCTCCGGTCAAGCCTTTTCCGCCGGCAAGCTTGCTCGTTGTTCCCCATCGAAATCGTTTCAGATCAGCTTTCCACCGTATCGTCATCCGTCTTCTCCGCTTCTTCTTCCTCAAGCTTCCTGCGCAGCACCTTGCCCACCAGAGACTTGGGCAGCGTTTCGCGGAATTCATAAACATGCGGTACCTTATATGCTGCGAGTCTTTGCCGGCACCAGAGGTTCAATTCTTCCGCACCTGCCTCACTGTTTTTTTTCATCACCAAATAGGCTTTTACCGTCTCCCCGCGATAAGGGTCGCTCACTCCTGCCACCACAGCCTCCTCAACCTCAGGATGTTCATAAAGCACTTCCTCGACTTCCCGTGGATAAACGTTGTAGCCGCCGGCAATGATCAAATCTTTCTTTCGGTCCAAAATGGTAAAAAAACCATCCTCATCCATCTTCGCCATGTCCCCGGTGTACAGCCAGCCATCCCGCAAAGCGGCTGCCGTATCCTCCGGACGATTCCAGTAGCCTTTCATAACCTGAGGGCCGCGAACAATCAGCTCGCCGATTTCCCCCGCCGGCAGCTCCGTATCGTGATCGGGATCGACGATCCGGGCCTCCGTGTCGGGTAACGGAATGCCGATCGATCCGATTTTACGTTTCTCCCATATATTGTTCGCATGAGTGACCGGCGACGCCTCTGTTAAGCCATAGCCTTCGACCAGTCTGGCGCCCGTCATGGCTTCAAACTTCTGCTGAATCTCCGCCGGAAGAGGAGCCGCGCCGCTGACACACACCTCCAGAGAAGACAATGTACTGCCGGTTAGCGCATGACGGATCAAACCCGCATACATCGTCGGGGCGCCCGGGAAGATCGTCGGCTTCACCCGTCGTACGGTCTCGACCAGCAGGGCGATCTCAAATCGCGGCAGCAGAGCCATCGTTCCAGCCAAATAGACCGATTTGTTCAACAGCACCGTTAAGCCGAAAACATGGAAAAAAGGCAATGCAGATAAATAAACCTCGCCTGCCTGCTTTGAACGGTAAGACCAGAGCCGGTTTTGAATCGTATTGGCGACCAGATTATAATGCGTAAGCATCACGCCTTTGGCCCGCCCTGTCGTCCCGCCCGTGTACTGAATCAGTGCGAGATCATTCTCCGCATCCAGCTTGACGCCGCACGGCTCCGGGGATGCCCGGCGCAGCAGCTTGACGAACGAATATACGCCTTCCCCATAAATAACATCCCGTTTCATCTTCTTCAGTTTGGCAAATAGGGGATACAGCCAATTTTGCGGTATCGGCAAATAGTCCTTGATAGACGTAACGATGATCTGCCGGATTTCCGCCTTCTCCTTTACCTGGTAAACCCGGTCGAAAAGCAAATCCAAAGTTACGATCACGGTCGCCCCCGAATCCTTGAGCTGGTACTCCAGCTCCCGCGGCGTATACATCGGATTCGTCATCACTACCACTCCGCCCATCAGCAGTGTGCCATAATAAGCGATCACGGTTTGCGGGCAATTGGGCAGCATGATCGCTACGCGATTGCCCTTTCTGACGCCGAGGCGGATCAGCGTATTCGCAAACCGGTAGGCTGAATCGAGCAGCTCCCGGTAAGATATTTTTTTACCCAAAAAATCTAAAGCGATATGCTTCGGATAGGTCTGGGCGGATTCCTTCAAGAAATGTGCCAAATTCTGCTTCGGATAATCAAAGGTCGGTGGCACCTCGGCAGGATAATGCTTGAGCCAAGGTTTGCTGGTCATTGAAACCACCTCCACATCGGGCTAGTCATGTCAAGCTGCGCTTGGTAAGCAAACCGCTTCCGGATCAACTAATGTTTTGCCAGGGTCGTCCGAAAACGTTTACATATTCCTGTAATGGATAATATATGATTCCGGCTAACCCGATATGACTTTCCTTCACCTTCCGTTGTCCTCAACAGGCCGCCTCTACGAGGATCTGCGGAAATATTCATTGTTGACGATCGGCGCGGAAAGCCATGAAACGCGAAAAAGCGCCCTTATCAGCGGAGAAACCGCCCGGCGCCCTCGATGATCATCCACTATACAGAAACGGTTCCCCCGTCGCGCAGCCTTCCGATCTTTAACCCCGGCCGCTTCCTCAGGTCGATAAACTGACCGGACCCATACACCAGGGGACGACAAGGATCCGCTTCATGAACCATGACTACCGTTGCTTGCGTTCCATCAGACAAGTCTACACGGCTTCCAATCGTACATTCGGTCACATGCCGGACAAAGCAGCGGACAATACCCGGATCCAGCATACCATAAGCATGATCGGCGATGCTTTGAAGCACATCAAATAAAGGCAAAGCATTTCGGTACGCCCTCTTAGAGGACATTGCATGAAACACGTCGGCCACAGCCACGATTTTGCTAACCTTTTCAATGCGGTTTCCCGGTAACCCCGCAGGGTAGCCGCTGCCATCCTCCCGTTCATGGTGCTGCAGCGCGGCCAAAGCAATCACCGGATCCAGCCCCGGTTCGCGAACGAGGAGATCATAACCGTACCGGGCGTGGCGCTTGACTTCACAGAACTCCTGTTCATCCAATTGGCCCGGCTTTTGAAGGATCGATTGCGGAACGAACAGCTTGCCCACATCGTGAAGAAGGCCGGCCAAGGTGATTCGAACCCGTTCATTTACGGACAGGCCGAGCCATTTGGCCAGCAATCCCGCCATCACGCCGACTCCGACACTGTGCTTGTACGTATCTTCATCCTGCTTCTCCAGCGTCAACAAAATGCGATACGTATCCGAACGGCCCGAAATACGCATGATGGCCGGCAGAACCGTACGGCATACCTTGTCGACAGGAACCCTTCCGGCGGCGCGGATATCCGCAAACATCTCCTTCATCTCACGGATAGCAAGCCGTACAAGCTGCTCAGGCTCAAATTCCGGGAGAATCACATCCGTACTGTCAAGTTTAAGACCGTGCTCTTGAAGCGATTTAAGGCTTTCCGTTGTAAGAATGGAGGAAGCTGGCAGAATTAATAGTCCATTTCGATTATATATATTTTTATTCAACCTCTTGCCCAGAAGATGCGATTTTTCTATCAACTGGCGTAAACCTTTATCGTCCGTCATCACGCCAATTTACCGTTGGTCTGTTGATTTTGAATGCCTCTGGCGGAATATACGCGGCTTTTTACCCATTCCATATCGATCGTCTGATTCTCGATGTGCTCCAGAATTTCGATGCAGTAATTTTCGATGCATACCCTGCCGGAGCTCATGCTCTTCAGAATAATTTTCGTCTTGGACCTTAAAACCGACGGAGCCCCCGTCTGACCGCCGACCATCATGGCGGAAATCATGCCGTCCGCCTCCAAACGGGAGCCTCGGCATACGGCATCTTTGTCATAAAATACAATATTGGCCGCTGAGTACAGGTCGCTTTGCAGCACCCCTTCTTTTCGGATCAAAATGTCGCCGTTGGATTTGAGCGTGGATAAATGGCACTGCCCGATATCGATCCGTACTTTGGCTTCTTGCATGCTGCCGACATGCTGGACCGTCTCCCTGAGAGAATTCAAAATGCCGAGAATCGTTCCGTGAGAAATCAATTGCGGCATCCGGGAGAGCTGAAGGAACCGTTCCAGCATGTCTTTAAGATTCAGCCAAGCCGTCTTGTCTCGGGACCGGATATTAATAATCACCGATAACGCTTCTTTGGCCAGTTTATAAATATCTTTAAACTTGTTTTCCACGAGCAGTAAAATAATTTGTCCGTAATGGGGCTTCTGCCCCTTCTTTTCCACCATCTCGAAAAGAAGCTTCGCTGCTTCAAGCAGCTGTTCGAATTGGGACATTAACAATTTGGAATTGTTGTAAAGCCGGTTATACAACACCCCGAAATAACCGGAGTACAGATTGCTTTTGATCGCATTGCCTTGAATGTAAATGCTGCCGGTTGCCGTGACGGTAGCGTTGTAGACACTGCCTGAGATATACACATTGCCAAGCGACTCGACGATCATGCTTTCCATCACGTTTCCATAAATGATAATGTCGCCGGAAAAAACAATATGTCCCGTTTCAATATTGACATCGCCGGGTACGATATAAGCCTTCGTAATATCAAAAAACTTCGTTTGGTTGCCGGTGATGCGCGGTCTTCCTTCTCTAAGAGCGATAACGAAGCCGTCCTCCCGGATTTGCACCCCGTCTTTGGCTACAATAACAATATCCTTCGGTTCTTTTGGCCGAATGAAATTGCCATATACGTCGTAGCCGACGGTCCCTTCTTCCGGCGGAATTTTTCGGGCGATCACATCTCCCGGAGTGACCGAAGGAATATTTAAATGATTTCTGTAATCGACCACGCCCCCGATTTCCACATACTGATTTTCCACCTGCTCTGTGAAAAAGAGCTGCAGCTCCGCATCCTTTCCGGGAACCGGAGGCTTTCCCCGCGCGATCAGAATCGGCTCGAATGTCGGATTAAGCACTTCCTCAAACACTGCCCCGATGTTCCGGTTTTTCGTGATCGACAAACGATCCAGCTCAAGAATAATATCGTTAAACTCCAGTTTGTTAAGAATAATCGATTGGTCTTCTTCCGCTCTGAGAACCAAATGGGCGGCAGGCTCGCACTCGCTGAGCTTCCATACATACCTGACGGGTGAATGCACAAGCAGGTAGGCTTGCATACGATCCTCGGATACCTGAATTTCAAACAATGGAGATTCCTCTACGGACCACTCCAGCTTGTCCTTGGATGTTACGGTTACCGTACCGGAGACCGCTTCTCCATTTACAGTCAGCTTGACCGGGGGTATAGCCTCAATGGTAAGGGGCGACATCTCGTCATCCGACGTATGTACAAAAATTTCATTTCCGCTTACACTAAACCAGCCTCGGTTCGTATTTTCTTTATGCCCGCCGAGAGCTTCCTCTTTGGAATAATCCGACAAACCGGCACCATTCGGCGCTGAATCCAACGCCAACGATTTTATCATTTTGACCAATTCCATTTCCGTAATAGAGTCGGACATCCGGACTACCTCCTTCCTCTGAATCAAGCGTTTTGCAGCTTAGAAAAAATGCACCTTCTCCAGCCGGGGAAAGGTGCATGAAAAATACGTTCCTTCCATTATCGGCGGCATGGCTGCCATAGCATAAAATACTTTAGGCCCATTGCTTTGCGTCCTTGCCTTTCGACAAGTTTGCCATTATCGTAATGAAATATTCCGTTTTATAATTAAATTATAATCAAGCAGATCGGCAAACGACAACACGATATAAGACAAAAGGACTAATCCATGCTTGTAGAAAGTATTTTATGTGTCATTTTTCGCTAATATTCGACAAAAAGGTTAAAACATTGCATTATTTACACCCGTTTTTACATATTGTTACAGATCTAATCGCGCCAAAGCTCGGTAATCGGAACACCCAGTGCATCCGCAATACATTGTATGGTATATTTATGCGGGTTTGTAATTTTTCCGTTTCTCATTTTGGAGATCGTGCCCATGGACAGTCCGGTCAGCTCAGAAAGCCTGGTTGCCGTCATACGGCGTTCCGCCATCAGCATGCGCAGCGTAACAGCTATTCCCGACGGTTCCCGTGTTTGCCCGTTTGCCAGGCATTTGCCGACAAAGGCAATTCGGGTGACTTCCTGCCTGCCGTTTAACAGAGGTTGAAAGCGAAATTCCATATCTGCCTGTCGATGGTTATGTACCCACTCCAGCGCCATACTGAAGCCGGATGCGGACAATAAGGCCTGGCGGAGCGAGTGCCTTACCTGAAGCAAATGTTTGGATCCGACAAAAGAAAGAAACGGCTGCGCTAACAAATCTTTTCTCTGCAGATCCAGCAAGGGGCCGTGGAGCGAGCAATCGGTAAAGCGGAATTTCGTCGTCAGCGTTCCGCTTACCTCATACCCCGTACCCTGCCGTAAAATCCATTTTTTGTCGCTGACGTCTCTGACAACCATAATATAGTAATAGACCCCATCCATAACCGTTTCGCGTAAAGATAGCTCCACATCCACTTGATGCCCGTGTTTTACGGTCCATCTCTCTTCCGAAAACAGAACCTCATCATACTCAAAAAACTCCGGGCGCTTCAATACCCAATCCCTGTATTCAGCCGATAGAAAAGATAAGAAGGATGCCTGCCCCAGCTCTTCTTTTGTATAGCCGATGATCTGGAAAAAAGCCGGATTCGCCTCCTCGACCATGAATTGACGGCCATCCCATTTGCAAAGACAGATGCCAACCGCAGCCTTTTCAACCATCAAGCTTGCCCAACGATTCGGCATTGTGCTTTTCCAACCTTTCCTCTTTAAGAAAACAGTAATAAGCTATGATCCGTTGTATTCCCAAGCGGTCCCCATCTCCGCCCTCGGGCAGCTGCCTCGGTCTGCCTTCACTCAACCATGCCGTTACCGCGAGCACAAGCGCATCGACGATATCGTCCCGCGCCACCGCTTTGCGCGGATACCGCAGCATCAGCTCTTCGACAACCTCGTCGGCTTGTGCATACACGCCCCGCAGATGCGCCATACGCTCGTCAAAGCCCGCCTGGCTCTTCTTCCCGCTGCGCATCGGGCCGCCGAAAAGCTGTGCGAGGCAAAGCTCCGGATGCGACTCGCGAAACGTTAAGCGGGCCGCTTCATCCTGCCGGAGCAGCCGGTCCAGCATGCGAATCTTCGGGACAAGCGCCCAGGTTTGGCGCGATAATCCCCGACCGCTGAGCCTGCGCTGGAGCGCATTCGCCTGCGCATAATCCGTGGCACTCAGCACCTCGCGGACGGGCGCAGGGAATATGCTGGACGCCCGTCCGGGCTTCAGCAGCTGCCGCGCCAGCACATCGCAGCGTCGCGGCTCGCTGCCGTCGGCCAGACCGATCGGCATATCGATCAACAACAACGCTGCCTGCCGATACGCCGCCCATAGGCTTTCCAGGTCCTCGAACACCCCCGCCGTCCAGCTTCCGTCAATCGTAAGCTCCACCGTCAGCCAGCCCGCCGGGCAGCCGTCAATGCCTGCAAAGGAGCCGCCCTTCATGAGTTTTCCGGCTCCGCTTTGCCGGCACCCGGATTCAACTGCAAAAACCGCTCAGCCATAAACCTTGTCCCGCACTCCCGATCCCATTCGTCCGCGGCTTGCTTGTTTTCGTCCCGATCCGCCAATAAACAGGTATGCGCTTGCATAGTTGAACACGCCCTTTATCCCTTGGTCATTGTCTTTATTATACATCCTTTTGCATGGAACGGACATGCTGAGACAAGGACAAATAGCGCCTCGGCATCCGTACTGCTTTAAACGCAAAAAGCCGAGGATACATGGATTTCCATTCATCCTCGGCTTTTCATTCTTTCTTACTTCCCTAACTGGTGAATCGGATGGCCAAGCGCGCCTTCGGCAGCGTCCATGGTAATCTCGCCAAGCGTCGGGTGCGCATGGATCGTGAGCGCGATATCTTCAAGCGTGGCTCCCATCTCAATGGCCAGCGTCAGCTCGGCGATCAGGTTGGACGCTTCTGCACCGACGACAAACCCGCCAAGCAACAGTCCGCTGTCTTTGTCGCCGATCAGCTTCACGAAGCCGTCGGTGGCGTTCATCGATTGCGCGCGTCCGTTAGCTCCATACGGGAACTTGCCTACGACGACATTGATGCCCTTCTCTTTTGCTTCCGTCTCGCTGAGACCGACGCCCGCGATTTCCGGATCGGAGAATACGACGGCCGGAATGACTTTATAGTCCACTGCGCTGGGCAGACCTGCGATCGATTCCGCCGCCACTTTTGCTTCATAGGAAGCTTTATGCGCAAGCGCAGGACCCGGTACGATGTCGCCGATAGCATAAATGTGCGGCACGTTGGTCTGGCATTTTTCGTTCACCTTGATCAGGCCGCGCTCGCCAACCTCCACTCCGGCGAGTTCCAGGGACAGGTCGCCGTCCGTATTGGGACGACGGCCTACCGTAACAAGCACGTAGTCGGCCGTGATTTTCTTTTCCTCGCCTTTTACGGTGTAGGTCACTGTTACATCCTTGTCGGTTTGCTCGGAGCTCTGCGCCAACGCTTCCGTCACGATGTCTACATTCAGCTTTTTCAGGTTGCGCGCCACAAGCTGGGTAAGATCCTTCTCAAAGCCGGGAAGAATCGAATCCGATCCCTCCAGCACCGTAACCTTCGTACCGAATTTGGCATAGGTTTGACCAAGCTCGATTCCGATGTAGCCGCCGCCGATCACGACCATGCTCTTTGGAATTTCCTTTAAGGACAGCGCCTCTGTCGAGGAGATGATCCTGCCGCCGAAAGGAAACGCCTTGAGCTCGATCGGACGGGACCCCGTCGCAATGATGCAGTGGTTGAAACGGTACCGGGCCGTTTCGTTATCGTTAAACACGCGCGCCTCATGCTCGTTGATGAACAGCGCCTCGCCATGGAATACCTGTACTTTATTGCCCTTGAGCAGCATGCCGACGCCGCCGGATTGCTTTTTGACGATGCCGTTTTTCCACTCCTGGACTTTGTTAAAATCGATCGAGACATTCTCCGCCGAGATACCGACCGAAGCGGCATGGTTGACCAGCTCATATTGATGTGCCGCGGATATCAAGGCTTTGGACGGGATGCAGCCGCGGTTCAGGCAGACGCCTCCAAGCTCGGCCTTATCCACCACCAGCACGCTTTTGCCGAGCTGGGCGGCACGGATCGCGGCGACATACCCGCCGGGACCGGCTCCGATGACAAGCACATCGATTTCAACTGATGCGTCTCCAACTACCATAATGGATTACACCTCCATGACAAGCAGTTCCGGATCGGCCAGCAGCTGCTTGATATAATTCAAAAAGTTTTGAGCAGTAGCACCGTCGATAATACGGTGATCGAAGCTTAAGGACAATGCCATGACAGGAGCGACAACGATCTCTCCGTTTTTCACTACAGGCTTTTCCGTAATCCGGCCCGTTCCAAGAATCGCCACCTCAGGGAAATTGATGACCGGAGTAAAGAACATGCCGCCGGCGGAGCCGATGTTCGTAATGGTGATCGTCGAGCCTCTCAGCTCGTTGGGTCCCAGTTTGCCCTCGCGGCCGCGCGCCGCCAAATCTTTAATCGCTTCGGCGATAGCCCACATGCTCTTGCGGTCGGCATCCGGAATAACCGGAACGATCAGACCGTTATCCGTATCGGTAGCAATCCCGATGTGGTAGTACTTTTTGTACACGATTTCCTGCTTTTCTTCGTCGATCATCGCGTTCATTACCGGGAATTGGCGAACCGCCGCAACCAGCGCCTTCACGATGAACGGCAGGTATGTCAGCTTGACGCCTTTCTTCTCGGCAATCGGCTTTGCTTTCGTACGAAGCGCGACGAGCTGCGTCACGTCGACTTCGTCCATCAGCGTCACATGCGGCGCCGTGTACACGCTCTTCACCATGGCATTGGCGATCGCCTTGCGGATGCCTTTGAGCGGTACGCGCTCTTCCTCGCGGTCTCCGCTTGCGGCTGTTAAAGCCGCAGGCGCAGCTTTCGATGCTGCAGGAGCCGCCGTTTCCGCCGCTTCCGGTGCTGCAGCTTTCCCGCCGCCGTTCACAAATCCGAGCACATCTTCTTTCGTCACGCGCCCGTTCTTCCCGGTTGCCGTCACTTCCGCGATGTTCACACCCTTCTCGCGAGCCAGCTTGCGGACGCTCGGCGTAGCCAATACCTCACGCTTCTGGCTTCCGGCCGCCGCTCCCTGCGCCGCGGACGAGCCGCCTGCCATCGGCGTATCCAGCTTCGCAGCGTTCACGTTCGCCGCAACAGCTCCGCCCACCGCGCATTCGGCGCCGGTTTCCGCCCCAGCCGCAGCAGGCGCTGCCGCTTCAGCGGCGCCAGGCGCTTCGCCGTGTCCGCCCGCACTTTGCGGAACTTCACCCTCCACTTCAAAAATGGCTATCAAATCGCCAACCGTACACACCGTGCCTTCGTCAACCTTCAGCTCGACGATTTTGCCTTCCACCGGGGAAGGAACCTCTACAGTCGATTTATCGTTTTGCACGTCCATCAGGATCGTTTCATCGTTTACCGTATCTCCTGGCTTTACATGCCACTTGACAATTTCGCCCTCATGAATGCCCTCGCCCAGCTCGGGAAAACGGTATTCAAACTTTGCCATCGGTCAGTCACCGTCCTTACGATTTATCAGAATTAGAAATCCAGAACCTTATTCAAACCGGCTACGATGCGCGCCGGATTCGGAAGCCATTGATCCTCAATCTGTGCGAAAGGATATACCGTATCCGGAGGAGCCACACGCAGCACGGGCGCTTCCAGATGCAAAATCGCCTTTTCGTTGATCTGAGCGATGACCTCCGCCGCAATGCCGGCCGTTTTTTGCGCTTCCTGTACCACGATCGCACGGTTCGTCTTTTTGATCGATTCCACGATCGTATCGATGTCCAGCGGCATCAGCGTGCGCAGGTCGATGACTTCCGCCTTCGCGCCGCGGGTTTTTTCCAATTCTTCCGCAGCCTTCAGCGAAGTATGCACCATAGCTCCGTATGTGATGATGGTGACGTCAGAACCTTCGCGAACCACGTTGGCTTTGCCGATCGGAACGGTATATTCGCCTTCCGGCACTTCGGCGCGGAACGAGCGGTATAAATTCAGATGCTCCATGAAAAAGACCGGATCATTGTCGCGAATGGCCGAAATCAACAAGCCCTTCGCATCATAAGGATTGGACGGCACGACCACTTTAATCCCCGGCGTTTGCACCAAAAGACCCTCCAGCGGATCCGTGTGCAGCTCCGCCGCCTTCACTCCGCCGCCGAACGGTGTGCGAATGACGATCGGAGCCTGGTAACGGCCGCCGGAACGGTAGCGCATTCTGGCCGCCTGAACCGCAATTTGGTCAAACGCTTCAAAAATAAATCCGATAAATTGGATTTCCATAATCGGCCGGAAGCCTTGAATCGCCATACCGACGGCCATTCCGCCGATCGCCGATTCGGCCAGCGGTGTATCGAATACGCGGTTTTCCCCGAATTCCGCCTGAAGACCTTCCGTCGCCCGGAATACGCCTCCGACTTTCCCCACGTCTTCACCGAAAATTACCACGTTAGGATCGCGCTGAAGCTCAACCCGCATCGCGTCCTTGATCGCTTGAATCATTGTCATTTGAGCCATGGCTGATGGTTCCTCCCCTTTACGCTAAATAATCCGCTTTCTGCTCTTCCAAATGCTGCGGCGTCGTTTCGAACATGCTGTCGATCAATCCCGGCACCGTCATTTTTTCCGTCTGTTCGGCTTTCTTGATTTGCTCCGCCACCGTATTCTTCGCATCCTCGATCACAGCGGCCTCTTCTTCTTCCGACCACAGGCCCTTGCTCACGAGGTAATTGCGGAAGCGGTTCAACGGATCTTTCTGTTCCCATTCCGCCGTTTCCTCTTTCGTACGGTATTTGGACGGATCGTCGCCGGACATGGAATGCGGCAGGAACCGGTACGTTACCGCTTCAATCAGTGTGGCTCCCTCGCCATTGCGTCCGCGTTCCGCTGCATCCTGTACCGCTTTGATGACAGCCAGCACATCCATTCCGTCCACTTGCACGCCCTTAATCCCCGCCGCTACCGCTTTGTGAGCTATGGACAACGCAGCCGTTTGCTTGGAGAACGGAGTCGTAATGGCATAACCGTTATTTTGAACGACGAAAATCGCCGGCAGCTTGAAGGCCCCCGCAAAGTTTATCGCTTCGTAGAAATCACCCTCGGAGGAACCGCCGTCGCCGGTATACGTGATGGAGACACGCTTTTCCCCGCGCTGTTTGAACGCCATGGCTACACCCATCGCGTGCAGATACTGGGCTCCGATAATAATCTGCGGCATCAGCACGTGCACATCTTCCGGAATTTGACCGCCATGCTGATGTCCTCTGGAATACAAAAACGCTTGGTACATCGGCAAGCCATGCCAAACGATCTGAGGCATGTCGCGATACCCCGGACAAATAAAATCATCCTTATTCAGAGCGAACTCGCTGCCGATCATCGTCGCTTCCTGACCCGATACCGGCGCATAAAAACCAAGACGGCCCTGACGGGTCAGGTTTACGGCACGTTGATCCCACGTCCGCGTAAATACCATGCGGCGCATAACTTCCTTTAACTGATCGTCGGAGAGCTTCGGCATCGCTTCCGGATTGACTACCGTACCATCCTCAGCCAGAACGGACAACGGCTGAACTTCTTGCACGTCAACTATATACGGCTTGCTCATGATCAAATTCACCTCTAAGATAGATTTTTAGAAACATGAAAATGTCGATTATTTAAAATTTCTGTTATAGTATTATTATAAACCTGTTTTTATCAATAAGACAATAACTTACTTGAAAAATATGATATATACACATGCATAACACTATAACAGTTTCTCAAAATAAGTAATACAGATGCCTCTTTTCGACAAAACTATTATAATACAAAGGAGATGGCTATCATGGACGAAAGCTTGTACTACAAACGGACCATTGTAAAAGAAACGATATCTTCGGCTGAGCTCGGCGAAGACCGCTCCTTGCGAATATATCTCCCGCCCGGTTACAACGAGCTGCTGTCATACCCGGTGATTTACTGTCAGGACGGAGAAGACTTTTTCAATTTCGGACGGATCGCCACCACCATGAACCGCTTGATTTATGACGAGAATATAGAACCGGCCATCATCGTAGGCGTGGACGTGGATAAGTCGGTCCGCACCTCCGAATACGCTCCCGAAGGCAGCCGGTTTGCCGCATACTGCCGATTTTTCGCCCGGGAGCTGGTGCCCTACCTTGAACATCATTACCCTGTACGGGCGGACTTAAACGAACGGATGATCGCGGGCGATTCTCTGGGTGCAACCGTATCCCTGCATCTCGCCTTAGATTATCCTAGCCTATTTTGTAAAGTTATATCCTTATCGGGCGCATTTTTCCAATCGACAAGAGACCGCATTGCGCAGGAGGACGATTTATCCAGGCTGCACGTGTCCATGGTGATCGGGTTGGATGAAACAGAGGTTCATACGGATCGGGGGAGCTTCGATTTTGTGGAAGCGAATCGAATAACCAAACAGCTTCTCGAAGCGAGAAGCTGTTTGGTCAACTATGAGGAAAAGCCGGGGAAGCATATATGGGGCTTCTGGCAGAACGAGCTGCCATGGATGCTGAAGCAATTTCTTAAGTGATTGCAGCTGCCGCTATCCTTTTCGTATGCCGTAACGCTGCTTCAGCATACAGATCATCTCTATCACCTGATCGCGTTCAGGCAGCCACAGTCCGGAGGCGGCCCGCTCCATCCCTTCCGGAGTTTGCCGGTCACGGATCACCCGCTTGACGCCGTCGGCAAACTTCGCCGCGGCGCCGCCGCCGATGCCGGTAAGCTCCTCCAAGCTGGCCATGCTCTCCTCCGTTACCCGGGGGTGATCCGAACCGCCGCCCGCTTGATCCGATGCGCGTTGATAAAACTCGCGGGCCAGCCGCGCTTTTTGCCTGCCCGTTCCTTCGGCCACCACAAAAGCCTGCACTACATAAGCGTGCGCTTGACGCCGTTGGGCAATGCCGCAAAATTTGCGCCCGCCGATACTCAGGTCAAAATCACCCGGACAATAGGCGCCCTGGACTTCACCCGTACTCACGCTCGCCCCGGTTTCCTGCAGGGTGAGCCGGATGAGTTCGACCATTCGCTCAAAGTCATCGCGAAAATCAATTTCTCCCTGCCTGCGTTTAGGCAGAATCAGCGATAGATTGACAACGCCGAGATCCAGCGGGACGGCCGCACCGCCGGAATTGCGCACGGCCACGGAATAGCCGTCCCTTTCAAGCCATTCGGCTGCTTTCCCCGCTCCCGGCAAACGGCTGTCGCGCAGGCCCATGACAAACGCCCGGGGATGCCGCCAAAGATGAACAAGCGGCGCTCCGCCCTCGCCGACATGCCTGCACAGCAGCTCCTCCAAGGCAAAAGGATATAGCACATCCGGTTCCGTCAGATCGTTGGACCGATCAAGGATCAGCAGATCGGTGAATTTGCTCATGATCTATCCCCTTTATGTACGTCTCAAAGTCGTCTCAAAATAGATACCCCCTATTGTAAAAGGGAACACTCTCCGTTGCAAGCGGGCATCCGCGTATCCGCCCCCTTTCTCTCAGTCTTTTCGGTCCTCCAACCCCTGAATCGCTGCTTGGCCCCATGGAGCCACTTTCAGGTGAACAATCAACCGGTCCGCCTTCTCCTCCAACGCCTGGCCTGTGTTCTCCGGAACGTAGTATTTTTCAATCCCGTATTTCACGGCAATCGCATCGTCCCAGTTGTAATTGATTCGTCCTTTCAGGACGACCTCGCCCTGCCCGGCGGAGGGCTTCGACCCATAGGCCGCCTTGGCCTCAAACAGCCCATCGGCTCCGGGCGCCGCCACTACAAAAATCGTTTTGCCCCGCTCCGCCCGGCTGCCGGGATCCTTCCATAAGGAGGGATCCAGCTGGCTGATGTCATAACTTAAGGTCACGTAATCCCCATACAGCAGATCTCTGGGATCGACAGGCACCGTTCGGACGCGGACATCCTGACCAAACCAGCCGACGGCATAATACGATACGGCGACTCCGGCCAGCACCAGCGCCTGCAGCAGCACCAGTCCAAACACAAGCAAGGAACGGCGCTTTACCGAAACCGCGCTCCCGTTACTCATGCCGAATCCCCTCCTTCGTATCGTCCAAAACCTGTTTTTTCCGGCGGTTCAGGAACCAGCCAAGCCCGAGAAGAATCATTCCGCCGATGATGAAAAACAGCGATTTGTCCATGAAATCCCAAGTCAATTTGCCATAAGCCACCAGCGTGCTGCAGATGAAGAGCAGCGTGCCGAAGTTGATTTTGAAGCGCCACTCCTGTGCATACCCGCACCATAAAACATACAGCGAGAAAAAGAACAGCGAGAGCAGGTACAGCAATTCGATCCCCGAAGGCATGTAAATAAACGGTACCAGCAATACCCATTCGAACGCGCTTTGAGCTTTTCCGTTCTTCATTTTGCCCGCGAGCGAAACGGCGAACAGAAGCACCAGTGCTCCGATATAAAACAGCGGCTCCGGCCGAAGCTGCTCCATCATCCCGTCTTTCCATTCGCCCGGGAACAGGACCATATACACACCGAATATATACGCGGCTGTAAGCGGCGCCGACTGCAGTGCGTAACCGCCGCGGCGCTCCTCAAGCCAATCGCCCAGCACATAAAGCGACATAGCGGGAATGAACATCCACAGGAACGGAATCTGCCCCGACGTCGTCCACATCAGCAGATGCAGCGTTACGCTGAAGCTGAAAAGCCAGATCAGAAGATGGCTGCGCCGCTTCCAGACATAAGTCCCAAGTGCCAGCACCAGCAGACCGAAAGCCGTATAGCTGAACGTATCGAACTCGTTGACACTGTACCACTGGGCAATATTGACCAGCAGCAAGCTCAGCAAATATAAATAACGGCTGCGGTAGAGGAATGCTGCCAGCACCCCCGCGGCCGACCACAAAATGAACGTTCCCGCATGGTAAGCTATCAGATGAAACATTTGACCGATGAGGATGATGCCTCCGCCAAAGGTAATAACACCGAGAGCGACAAGTGCGATGCCCAGCTTATCGCTGCCCCTGCGCACCATGATCTCCCCCGCAACGTAGAAGCCCGCCATCGCCGCCATCACCAGGCACAACCGGACGAGCTGCGGAATATCCTGCCAATTGGCCGCAATAAAGCTCAAAATCCCAAGCCCGAGCAGAATGCTTCCGAGAATCGGAAGCAGACCGACGGCATGCTTTTTATCTTCATATAAATCCAGAATCTGATTCGCCTGCTCGCGGGTTACAATTCCCCGCTCGATCCAGAGAGGCGCTTGGTTTTCCACCCATTTTCTGCTCATAAGCCACACCACCTTTTGTCCCGGACCCTGTCTGCCGGCAAGGTCCTGTTCATTTTAGTATATCCAAGCCGGATAAGAACGGAAGTACTAATTTCTTATAGTACCCGTTCATTAGCCTGCGAATTTATTACAGCGTTCGACATTAAATTTACAAAACGCTTATTCTATTTTTATGCCTGCTCCATTATAATGAAGCTAATTAGCACAATACCCGGAGGGAAAGTCCGAATATGATGTCCAGAAGACTCTTTGTCAAACAGATGCTGGCCATCCTCACATTGATGTCAGGGGGCGCCCTGACTGCATCTCAAATATGGAATGGCGCCTCGGATACATACACTGAAACCAAATCCGGAGGAAATCATTCCCAACAGCCCGAGGCTCGGACGGCTTCCTCCGATCTTTCCGTCCCTGTCCTTTCCTTCTTTCTGCTCAGCGATCTGCACATTTCCGCGGCGGATTCCGTCTTCGACGGCAGACTGCATTTGGCGCTGAAAGACATCAGCAAGTTCGAATCGGATGTGGACACGATCGTGCTGGGAGGCGACTTGACAGACTTCGGCAGAGAGTCGGAGTACAAACGTCTGCAATCGATACTCCATGAGTATAAGCTTCCACCGCTGTACGGGAATATGGGCAACCACGATTATTACGATATATGGCTGAACGCCAAAGGAGCTTTCTCTACGGAGACGATGCCCAACGGCAAAACGGACGCCATGTCACGCGAGCGGTTTATGCGGTTTATCGGGTATAAGGACAAACCTTATCATGAGGTATGGATCAAGGGCGTTCATCTCATCATGCTGTCCCAGGAGACTTACGTTCAGGAAACGCCCGAGGTCGGAGAAGGAGCATGGTATTCCGACGAACAGCTGGCTTGGTTTGAAGAAACGATGAAAGCCCACAAAGACGGGCGGCCCGCTTTTGTCTTTATCCATCAACCGCTTCCGGAGCCGGGCACGGACGGCGGTACGCATCGGTTGATTCGCGCCAAGCGATTCCGCGCCATTCTGGAGCCTTACATCAACGTCTTCGTGCTGTCCGGACACAGTCACCGCAACTTTGTCGGAGAAGACCATTACAACCGGCAGAACACCTTTCACTGGTTCAACAATGCCTCGGTAGGCAAAACAAGGCCCGTCCCCGGTCAATCGGGAACGCCGGTACAGGGAATGTACGTACAGGTATACCCGCATGAAGTCGTGATTCGCGGACGGGAATTCAGTACCCGGACTTGGATCGAAGAAGCGCATTGGAAGGTTCCTCTGCTTCCGGGCAAGTCAACCTGAGCAACGTGCGGCGTGATTGGCCTCCATTCACGATATTGTATTTTATACTTTGGAGGAATAGAAAATGAATTTTGTGGTCACCGGAGGCGCGGGTTTTATTGGCTCACATATCGTGGATGCGCTCATCGATTCGGGACATCGGGTGCATGTTGTCGATAATTTAACGACAGGCCGTCGGGAGAACGTGAATCCCAAGGCAATATTTCATCTTATCGACATTACAGGGGATCAGCTCGGAGCTGTTTTTGAGCAAGCCAAACCGGATATGGTCATTCATCACGCGGCGCAAATCGACGTGCAAACTTCCATGGAGCGTCCGCTGCTCGATGCAAAAGTCAATATTCTGGGTACCCTTGCCCTGCTGGAGCAATGCCGCGAGCATAAAGTGCGCAAACTGATCTATGCTTCTTCTGCCGCTGTGTACGGACCTCCGGAGTATCTTGGAGCGGATGAAGGGCATCCACTCCGCCCGATTTCCTTTTACGGCATTTCCAAGCAAACGCCAGAGCATTACATTGAGATCTTCTCTCATTTATTCGGAATCGATTACACCATATTACGCTATGCCAATGTATATGGAATTCGTCAGGATCCCAAAGGAGAGGGCGGCGTCGTGTCCGTCTTCGTGGATCAGCTGCTGCAAGGACAGCAAACCGTTATTTTCGGGGACGGCGAGCAAACCCGTGATTTCATTTATGTCAAAGATATCGTCAGCGCCAACCTGGCGGCCGTTGAACGCGGGAGCAAAGGAATATACAACATCAGCTGGAATAAGCAGACCTCGGTAAATAATCTGCTGAAGCTAATGAGCGAGCTGTGCGGCAAGCCGTTCGCTCCCCGCTACATGCCTCCGCGCGCCGGCGACATCATCCACAGTCGGCTTGACAACACGGCGGCCAAAGAACAGCTTGGGTGGGAGCCCCGTGTCACGCTGCGCAGCGGACTCCGTGAAACGATTGAATACTACAGCCGCCTCTACGGATCGAACTCATCCTGTCCGCCACAATGATTTGTCTCTTGAGCTCCTCTCATCCTTAGGCTTTCCCGTTCTTCCAGCAATAACCTTTTTCAGACCGGTATGCGTTTCGGTTAGAAAAAGGTTTTTTGGCATGATGTAGGAACTTAAAAGATTTTGTCGAATAAGAAAGAATATACGTTTTTTGATTATACCCTTAAAAGGTGATGTTTTTTGAATCTGATCTGTCAACTTTTGCTTCACATGTTTATTATTATAACACCCGTACTGCTTTACCAGCTTTTTTGGATCGACCGGCTGCAGCGAACAGACGAAAGAAGCAAACATTGGATCGCAGCCGCTATTTGTGCTTTGGTTGCCGTATTCAGTATGTCGTACCCGTTAGAATGGCATCCGGACTACCGCTACGACTTCCGCATGATTCCGCTGGCAGTCTGCTTTTTTTATGCCGGCCCGGTTCCGGCGCTGGGCGTTTCCGCCGTCATCATGGGGTACGGCTGGCACTTGAACAGCTCCGATCTTCATACGCTTCCGATATTATTAAGCTTTATTCTGATATTGCTGTGGTATTGTCAAAAAAGGCTTGGCGATGCGTCCAATCTGCTCGACCCTGTCAAGGGGGCCTTATTGGGACTTGCGATCTCCCTTATATCGGCCTTTGTCGCCCTGCTAACCCAGTGGCTGCAAGGTGTTCCTGTGGGCAGTCATTTCTTCATCTTTTTTTCTTTATACTGTTTAATATTCACGGTCACTTCGATCCTTGTCGTGTATACCATTCGCCAGATAAAGAAAAACCTTGATCTGCGTAAACGAATACAGCACAACGATCAGATGAACATGCTGAGCGAGCTTGCGGCATCGTTTGCCCATGAAATTCGCAATCCGTTGACCGTTGTTCGCGGTTTTGTGCAGATGATGAGCCAAAGCCATTTGCCCGAAGACAAACGCCAATTTTACAACCAACTGGTTTTGGAAGAAATGGACAAAGCCCAATCCATCATCAACGACTACCTGACATTCGCCAAGCCGCAATTCGATGCAACGCAGCTGTTCGATGCCAAGACGGTTATTGCTGCCGCAGTAGAGTCGCTGCAAGCGTATGCCGAGCTTAAAGGAGTGACCATCGAGACGCATTTGCAGGATCAGCTGATGATCAGCGCCAATACGGATAAATTCATGCAGTGCATCGTTTGCTTGTGCAGGAACGGAATTGATTCGATGCCGGGCGGAGGCAAGCTGCAGCTCGTCGGCGTAGTACAGAATCAAACCGTATGTATCGATATCATCGACCACGGCGTCGGGATGACGGCCGACGAGGTAAGGCGGCTGGGGACGCCATATTATTCTACGCGCGTTAAGGGAACAGGACTCGGCATGATGGTTACTTATCGGACCATTCAGAACATTCAGGGCCGCATAGACGTGACAAGCGAAGTAGGAAAAGGCACCTGTTTTTCCATTCTGATCCCTTCCCTGCACTCATCCGCTTATCACTAGACTTACGGAGCAGCAAGAATGTCCATGACTTCCTTGAACAAAGGAACGGACTTGTTGCCGTATCCTTGCGGCACATTCTGTACCAGAACGGCAACGGCGTAACGGGGCTGATCCGCAGGACCATACCCGATGAACCAATGATTTTCTCCCGGCTTCCCGTTCTTCAAGGTCAATTGAGCCGTTCCCGATTTGCCTGCAAGCGGCCATTTGGCCGCCTGCAGCGCCGTACCGGTACCATGGTCTACCACCTCTTTCATCCAAGCGAGCAGCCGCTGTGCCGTATCAGGGCTGATCGGAGCGGCACCTTCCGGTGCAAGCCCTCTTGGAGGGAAAGAGGTATGAAGCCGATCGTTCTGAAACCGGATTTCCTGGACGATGCGCGGCGAGAGTACCTTTCCTTGCGCATATAAGCTTACGACCAGATTGGCCACCTGGAGCGGAGTCACCTGGACATCCCGCTGCCCGATCGCCGTCTGCACTAAAGCCCCCTCATCTCTTTTATCGGTCGAAAGGTGATACACCTGTCCCTTCTCTTCTCCGTCCCACTGCCTGAAGTCCGCTTGTCCCGGCACCGCTCCCGACCAGCCCACGAGAGTCCCCAACCCGAGCTTTTGCGCATATTGCTCCAGCTTCTCCGCGCCGATACGTTTCGCAGCTTCCGCAAAAACGATGTTGCAGGATTGCGCAAAGCCTTCCTCCAGCGTCAAGTGTCCATGTCCCCCCTTTTTCCAGCAGGTGAATCCATACTTTCCAAGCTCTCCGTTGCATTCAAACGTTTCGTCCGGATGCACCGCTTTTTCTTCCAACGCGGCAGCAGCCGTCACTGTTTTGAATATCGAGCCCGGGACGGTTGCTTTTAGTGCTCTATTGCTCCAATGGCCTTCTGTCGGATCGACGTGTCCGGGATGAAACGAAGGACGGCTTGCCATGGCTACCGTATCCGCGTTCCGAATATCCAGCACGACAACCGCTCCTTCCGCAATCCCGAGCCGCTCCATCTGAAATTCAATATGGCTCTGAATGCCTTTGTTCAGTGTCGTAACCATTTTTAGCGGGTAGTAGGGATTGTCGGGCGATATCATTCTCACATCCAAACCGGGTAAAGGCCGCTTCATCCCGTCGGTAAATAAAGAAACCGAGGTAGCTCCGATGCCTTGCAGCCAATAATCAAACGTTTTCTCCAGACCGGCATTCCCGATTTTACTTGTGAGCTGAAGCTCTCCCTTTTGGATTTGGCCTGAAAACTGCTCCATGATCCGCTCCGGATTTTGTCCGATAAAACCGATGACATGACTTGCCGGCTGCTGCTGTGCATATCGCTGCTTGTAGCGCATCACCCGGACATCCGGTAATCCGAGCGCTTCAATCCGCTCTGCCTGGGAATCCGTAAGCGCGACGGGCCGGCCCGATTCGGACCAGATTTCCGGTGATTTCAGCCCGCTGACGAATATATGCCATTCTTTCCCCGGAATTCCCATCCATTCTGCAATCCGGTTCAGCGACTCCTCCCGCCGTCCTCCCGCACTGCCCTCCTCGCGTACAGGAAACACCGTCAGCACCTTCAACTCTTTACCGGTGAGCGGATCGCCGTTCCGGTCAACGAAATCTCCTCTGCCGCTGTCCAGAACTATTCCGTTTTCCCGCTGAATCACAGAGTTCGCCAGTAAATCGATGCCCCTGCCTGTGAAGCTGCGGGTGGCGACGACTTGAATCCAGAATAATCTGATGTTCCAGACGGCCAAAAGACCGACAATCAGAAGTAAAGCAAGGAACATGCGATGCTTTTTCAGCTCGGTTTCGTCATTCATGCCGGAATCTCCTTTAATGCCTGTAATCTAGTAACAGTATGTTCAGTTGTCATGAGCTCCAAACGTTTCTTGACGGCGATGGACGGCAAAAAAAAGCCTTTCCCCGCTTACAGGGAAAGGCTTTAGGCTATACCTGGAATTTGGAAAGAGACTCCTTCAACGAATTGGACAGCTCTTCGAGCTTGTCTGACAGCTTCACAAGACTGCTGCTGATGTTCAGCTGTTCCGAGCTTAAGGAAGCAACCTCCTCCGAGGTCGCTGACGATTGCTGCGCCACAGCGCTCACATTCGTCATCGCGTCATTCAATATCATTTGCGAAGATTCCAATTGGCTGATCGATTCCGTCACTTCCGAGAGCCTGTCAATCAACCCGCCCATTTGCGAATCAACCTGCTTGAAGATGGAATCCGCCTCTTTAACGGATTGAATCTGCTCCTGGAATATCGGATAAGCCTGGGAAAGTACGCTTACCGTTTCGTCTATCTCCTTTTGTATCTTCTCGGTAATTTCACCCACAACCGCAATCGATTGACGGGACTGATCCGCGAGCTTGCGGATTTCGTCGGCTACCACCATGAATCCTTTGCCTGCCGCACCCGCTCTGGCCGCCTCGATGGTCGCATTTAAGGACAGGATGTTCGTTTGCTTCGTAATGCTGTTCAGCATTTCCAGAATTTTTCGGATGGAGCTGGTGCTGTCCTTCAGGTTATCTACCTTCTCCACCATTTCCCGGGTCATCGCTTCCGTCGTATTCGTCTTGCCGATCAACTGGGACATATATTCAATCCCTTGTTTACTCGACTTCTGAACTTCCGATGCGGATGAGCCCATAACGATGTTCGCATCCACCACGTTTTTCATTTGCAAGCCGATGTTGTGGGTTAATTCATTCCCCCGCTCCGATTCCGCAGCCAGGCTGGATGCCCCGTTGGCTATTTCCTCCGTTGCGACGGCGATCTCCTTGGCGGAAATGGCCGTCTGCTTCGAAGCCTCGGACAATTCACCGGCGGTATTGAGCACATCCTGCGCAGACTGATTGGTTTGCTGCACGAGTCCGGTGATTTTCTCCATCATTTGATTGAAGCTTTCACCCAGCTGGCCGATTTCATCATTCCGTTTGACCGTCATTCGGACTCTTAAATCTCCCTGCTCTCCCTGTTTCATCAAGTTCCGGAGCATAATGATCGGCCTTCCGATCATTTGGGCGATAAAATAACCGATGATGACTGAAATCACCGCTGCGACAGCGGTCATCAGCCAAGTCATATTGGATATCGTTTTGGCGTCTTTGACCAGCTCGTCCACAGGCATCTCGCCCACGAGCAGCCAATGGTTCTTTTGGGATTTGTAGTACACCAGCTGCATGTTTTTATTGTCGCTGAGCAGCCTGCCCATGTCATTTTCAAACGATTCCTTGGCAACGCCGAGATTGCTGTCATTTCCGATGGTCGTCCGATCTGCATGATAAATCAATTCCATATTCGGACCGGCAATAATCGTTCTTCCGCCTTCGCCCATATTAATGGAGCTTAATTCTTTATCAATGACGTCCAGATTGATCTCCATCAACAAGACCACATGATAATCGTTGGTAACCTTCAACAGCCGTCCCAATGCGAAGCTGGCCGCACCGGGGACTCCGACGTTTTGTGAGAATCCGCCCTGCTTGGTCCCCAGCCAGGAAACGGCTCCGTTGTTGTCCAGGATAGATTTGAACCAGCTTTCTTGTCCCAAGCCCTCGCTTTTAAGGGTGCCTCCTGACCCTGCCAACGGATCTCCGGCGGAATTCATTAATTGTATGGAGGTAATGGCTTTATTCGAATATGAATATACGTTTAGCCTTTCTCCAAGCTTTTGACGAAGCACGAGATATTCATAGCTGTTTTTGTCTAGCTGATTCAACTCCTTCAGCACGTTCCTCAGATCTTCGTCGATTAAAATTTGCATGGATAAATCTTCATATGTATTGTACAGAATATCCAGCTTTTGCCCCGCTTGAACAATCGTCTGTTCGGAGGCTTCGGCCACCTTTCTTTGAATCACGTCTTTGGAAATGAAATAAGAAATGAAACCCACGCTCAAGACGAAAAACCAGATACTCAAAAGAAAAATGATAAACAGCTTTGTTCCAACCGATTTGAACAAGTTATTCAACCTGATCCCCTTTATCGCATCGATGGCACGTGAAGCATTGGGCGCCCCTTGACGGTTACGCCTGTTGGAAAATTTCAAACGAATCTGTGCTGTAAATGCTTTGCCGGCTTTTTGCAGGCTGGCTTTGAGTGAAGACCAGTAGTTCTTCACAGAGACCACCACCTAGATTTGGTATATTTAGCTGAATGTGTAAAAACACAACTTGTACGTATTCGACAAGTTTAGCCATAATCCTTTTATTTTTCCTGCATAATTCAAAAAATATAGTTCTATCGCCCCAATCTAATAAAAGAGTTTTCCAGCGAATATGACAAAAAACACAGCTGACTTATTATATATCGGGACAAATCAACAAAAAATTTATAGTCTTTTTAGACTATCAATAAAAACCAGCCAATGGTTTGTCAACACTTTTGATTGCTTGACAGATAAATAGTTTGTATACTATTTTCTAAGCATGACAAATAAACCTCCATACAATGGAAGTTTATGGTTGTTTCTACTTATAATTGGTGTTTTATGAAGTGTAGGGTGCCCTTTTTTTAGCAAAGCGTAGACGTGATGTAATAACTTGTTGGCGCAAGCGATCACGGCTACTTTACGGGGCTTGCCCTCACTTTTTTTCTTGCTACGCGTTGTCGGTTCGACGTATGATCGAACCGGAGAGTGTGTTTGGACAAATGAAAAACAACCGGAACTTCCGGCGTCTCCTGCTTCGCGGCTTGCCCAAAGTGAGCCTGGAGGTCGGGTG
>NZ_JALJRM010000034.1:0-54641 GCF_024519685.1 Paenibacillus sp. Pae15
GTGGGCGGCGATGAACCAAAAAGTTCGAGTAAGAGAGTACGTATAGCCCCCTACTCGACCTTTTTTTCTGTATGGAAACGAGAAGTTAAGAAAACAGGGCCGTCCCTGCGTAGCTAAAAGCTACTTATGGGACGGCCCCTTTTATGCCATACCTTCTATTTATTTGCCTATCTTCTTTCTCATCAGATCCAGCGGTTGAACCGGCCGGTCCACCTTCATTCGAATAAGCTGCAGCGGGTGGCGTGCCGCATCAATCGGTTGACCGTCCTCCGTACGCAGCTCGGGAACGATCTGCTTAAAGAACGTTCCCTTGGGTCCGAAAAACTCCACCTCTTGACCCGGTTTAAAATGGTTGCGCTGCTGTATGAGCGCCGTTTGCGTATTGGCATCGTAATCCGTAACTACGCCAACAAAATCGTACGGCGCAGCCTTGTCCTCCGGCTCAAAGATATGGTCTTCGTGGTCCGGCTCGCCATAGAAGAAGCCTGTGTTCAGCGGCCGGTTAGCCGCTTTTTGAATCTCGTAAAGCCATTCCGGTTTCATCTCGTAATGCTCCGGATCGGCAAAATACGCATCAATCGCCTGTCGATAAGCGTTCACTACCGTTGCCACATAGTGTACGCTCTTCATCCGTCCTTCGATCTTGAAGCTGTCGACGCCCGCACGAATCAGTTCCGGCACATGCTCGATCATACACAAATCCTTGGAGCTCATGGAGAACGGGTTGTCTCCTTCCTGGAACAGCGGGATCTCCTTCATGCCGATCTCCTGCTCCACATCCTCTTGAGACGTGAACAAATCGTACTTCCAGCGGCACGACTGACAGCACCCGCCGCGGTTGGAATCGCGGTCGGTAAAATGGTTCGAGAGCACACAGCGGCCCGAGTAGGAGCTGCACATCGCGCCATGCACGAATACCTCGATTTCGATATCCACATGTTTTTTGATCTCCAGGATCTCTTCCATCGTAGCTTCCCTGGCCAATACGACACGGTCCACTCCGTCTTCCTTCCAGAACTGTACGGCCTGACGGTTCATCGTGGACTGCTGCGTGCTTAGATGAATCTCAAGCCGCGGCGCCACGCGTTTGCACGTTTCGATAATGACCGGATCCGCAACGATGATGGCATGAACCCCGGCATCCTGAATTCCCTTTAAATATTCTTCGAGACCAGGCAAATCCTCGTTATGAGCAAAAATGTTGGTAGCCACAAATACTTTGGCCCCGTACTTTTCGGCAAACTTGACGCCTTCCCGCATCTCTTCGAACGTAAAGTTGTCCGCATTCGAACGAAGACCGTACTGCTGGCCGCCGATATATACCGCATCCGCACCGTAATGGACGGCAAATTTTAACTTCTCCAAGCTGCCCGCCGGCGCCAGCAGCTCCGGCTTCTCGAGCCGGATGCGCTTGCCCAGCAGATCCTGCTGCAATAATGTCATCATTTCCACCTCGCTTTGATTTCTTTTGATCGATTTAATACACTTGCTCTTTAAAGAAAAACCCGTAAGAAAGCTCACGCCGAGGATCCTGCAGCGCGCGGATCGCGTCCAGCCACTCTTCATTGAATTCGTAGCGTTCCGGATCCGCGACATAAGCGTCGATCGCTTGCCGGTAGCTTCGGATCACCGTTTCATTGTACTCGGCGGATTTGAGCAGCCCCTCCACCTTGAAGCTGTCGATTTCGCCCTCCATCAGCTCGTGAAGACTATCCAGCATGCAGATATCATCCGAGCTCATAATGTGCGTACCGTTCTCATCCTCATAAACCGGATAACGTTCGTCCTGGCGTTCCTGTTCGATCAGGAACAGCCCTTCTTCCATTCCCAGCGACAACTTTTGCAGTTCCTCGGGCCTTCCCCGATGCTCTTTATAAATCGTGAGCAGGCTCCGCTTGGAATGATAAATATTCGTCATGCCGTGCACCTGTACCTGCACTTCCATTTCATCGGCCAGCTGCCGCTTGATATCGATCGTCTCCTCCAGGTTCAGTTCGCGGGCCAGCACCATCCGTACGGCGCCCTTACGTCTCCAGTACCGGGCGGTGGCATAATTCGTAGATGTCATCTCCGCGTTCCAATGCAGCGGCATCCCGGGTGCGGCGCTGCGGACAGCCATTAACACAGCCGGATCGCCGAAGACAAGCGCATCGGGCCCGATCTCTTGCAGCTTGCTCAAATAAGCCTCCAAATCGGGAAGCACACCATTATCCATAATATTATTTACCGCGACATACACTTTAGCCCCATGCCCGTGAGCCCAGGGAACAAGCCTGCGAAGCTCCTCCGTTGTCACTTCTCCCGGGAGCCGTATGCCAAACTTGTGCTCGCCGACAACCACGGCGTCCGCTCCGGCTTTAATGTAGCGCTGAGCCTCCTCGGCGGAGCCTGAGGAGATCAAAAGCTCGGGTTTCTTCATCTTCAGCCTCACCTGCTTTATCTAGAATCACGGATTGCCCGTCTTGTTGCTCTCGGCAATATTTTTATTATGCTGCTCGAACGTTTCGGCGAACAAATGCCTCCTGGTCCCGTCCTTCTTGGTCACATAAAACAAATAGTTGGTCTCTGCCGGATAAATGGCCGCCTGAATGGAAGCAAGACTCGGGCTTGCAATCGGGCCTGGCGGAAGCCCCTTATTCAAATACGTGTTGTATGGGCTTTCGATAAGCAAATCCTGGAAAAGCAGCCGTTCCCTTTGTTTATCGAATAAATATTGAACCGTGGCGTCAATTTGCAGCGGCATGCCTTGCTTTAGACGGTTATGAATAATTCCGCTGACAATAGGCCGCTCTTCGTCCACCACCACTTCCCTTTCAATCAGCGATGCGATGGTCAGCATCTGATGGAACGTCAAATTTCGCTGCGCCATGACTTCTTTCCAGTCCTTCGGCAGCTGGGCGAGCCGTTTGTCGAGCTCCTGCATCATCGAGGCGATCATCTCATTCGCATCGGCGTCCTTCTTCCATTCATACGTCTCGGGAAACAGATATCCCTCAAGCCGATAACGGATGGATGCATCCTCCGGAATAGACGCTCCAACCGTTCCTTCCGCAGCTTTATAGCTTTGCGCCGCCTGGAGGAAGGCCGTGCTGTCCATTCCGTGTTCCGCCTCCAGCTTCTCGGCGATCTGCCGCAGCGTAAAACCCTCAGGAACGGTAAGCCGCAGTCCCGCTTCCTTGACCGTCTCTCCCCGATTCAGCTGACCGATAATCTCATCCGGCGAGATCCCCGGCGTCATGTCGTATTCTCCCGCCTGGAAGCGTGCGCCCTCCCGCTTATACTTCAGGTACCATGTAAAAATGCGGGCATTGCGCACGATCCCCTTTTGTTCGAGCTCCAGAGCCAGCTGCGCCACTCCGGTTCCCGGAGGGAAAGAAATCCGCTGCGCTTCCGCCGATGGCGGCATGGGCTCCAACGCTTTCACCACATATAAAGCAAGACCGGCTCCGGCCCCGGCCATCAGGAATATAATAATAATCAGTCCCGATAAGACGATACGTTTCATCGACCTTCTTCTCTCCACAATGATGCTATCCCGCCCCTTCTTCAAGCCCGGCAAAACAAACGAAAAAGAGCGGATTATCTCCGCTCCAGGCAACGCATTAGGTAAAAAGTTGTATGCTTACAACTGTTCGTCAGCCGGAAAAGTCCATTCGTCGAAGAGCTCGGAGATATTCTCCCATTCATCGTCGTCTTCGATCGTTTCGAGCTCCAGTTCTCCATCGTCCTTGCGTGATACGCGGTACACTTCCGGCTCGTCATCCTTGCCTGGCTTCGCTTTTTCCAGCATAGCATAGGCCTGACCGTTTACGATCAGCTCGGAGACGATGCGGTAAACAACGGATTCCTGATGCTCGTCATACAAAATAATATCATTTCCGTAGACTTCCCGCAACTGACGTGTAGGTTCGGCTTCCGACATGCGGTTCAAATGAAGGCCTCCTTTCGCAGATTACTTGGACTCTTCCTCATCTTCGTCGAATTCGTCCATCAGCGTATTGAAGGTTTCCTCCACGATATTCCATTCGTCTTCATCTTCAATCGTATACAGCTGCAGGTCGTCGCCGTCTTCTTCATAACGGAACGCATACACTTCGTCGGATTCCTCATCGGCATCGACAGGAACAACCATCATGTACTTATTGTCCGAGCCGTCCACTTCAAATTTCATGATCACTTCAAATTCTTCTTCATTGCCTTCATCATCGGGAATATAAATAATTTCCGGCTCTTCAAGCACTTGTTCCTGATTGGAACCTTGATCCTTCTGGGACACAGTCCATCACCTCTTCGAGTAAGATTGGGAATCCATGAATCCTTGCAAAATGAGTGCAGCAGCCATCTTGTCAACGACCTGTTTCCGTTTCTTGCGGCTGACGTCCGCCTCCAGCAGCGTTCGCTGCGCCGCAGCCGTCGTCAGCCGTTCGTCCCACAAATGCACCGGCATTTGTAGGGTTTCATGCAGTTCTTTAGAAAATGCGATGCAAATTTCCCCACGGGGTCCGATCGTGTTGTTCATATTTTTCGGAAGCCCGACCACAACTTCCGTTACCCCGTACTGCTGAACCAACGCTTTGATACGGTCCATATCCCGCTGTGCCGTCGTTCGGCGGATCACCTCAAGCCCTTGTGCCGTCCAGCCGAGCTCATCACTGACAGCGACACCGATCGTCTTGTCACCGTAATCTAATCCCATGTAACGCATAGCTGCTCCAATCGGCCTGTCTGCACCTTAAGATTTATACTGTTGGAGATAAGAACGAACGAGCTCCTCGATCAGTTCATCTCTCTCCCGCTTGCGGATGATGCTCCTTGCATTGTTGTGACGTGGGATATAGGCCGGATCGCCGGAAAGCAGATAACCGACGATTTGGTTGATCGGGTTGTAGCCTTTTTCCTGAAGCGCGTCAAACACCGTTAAAATGACCTCTTTGGGTGATGTCTCGATCTCTTCCGCCTTGACGTTATATTTCATCGTTTTATCCATTGAACTCATCTGGAAAAGCACCCCCCTGTATTCATCATAACCCACATATTCCACATATTCGCCATTTGCCTAAATATTCCTCTTGACAAGCAAAATTATTTTAATTCTAAGAGCTTCTCAACGCTTTGGATCGCTTCCTTCAGCTTCGACGGATCTTTACCGCCGGCTTGAGCCATATCCGGTCTCCCGCCTCCGCTGCCTCCGCAGCGTGCAGCCACTTCTTTAATCAGCTTGCCGGCATGATAGCCTTTGGATACCAAATCCGGCGTAACCGCGGCTGCAAGATTCACCTTGCCGTCTGCCGCAGCTCCAAGCACGATGATGGCTGAGCCCAATTTGCTTTTCATCTGATCCACGATGTTCCGAAGCGTCTCCATATCGCCTGCCGATACTTCCGCAGCAAGAACAGCCACGCCGTTTACCTGCTTCACCCGTTCTGTCAGTGATCCCGCTTCAATACCGCTCAGCTTCGCTTTCAGCGATTCGTTCTCACGGGATATCTCTTTCAGCTGTGCAAGCAATGCGTTGATCCGTTTAGGCACGTCTGCAATGTTGGACTTCAGCAGCCCCGCGGCGTCTCTGAGGAACTGCAGTTGGCCGTCCAAATATTCATAAGCGGTGCGACCCGTCACCGCTTCAATTCGGCGCACGCCCGAACCGATACCGGATTCGCCGACAATCTTGAACAGCCCGATTTGGCTTGTATTTTGAACATGGCAGCCTCCGCACAGCTCAAGGCTGTAACCGCCTACGCGCACCACACGGACGATATCGCCGTATTTTTCACCGAACAAGGCCATGGCTCCCATGGCTTTGGCTTCCGCTATCGGCTTTAAGGAAATGTCGACATCCATGCTTCTCCAGATTTGCGCATTGACGCGCCGCTCAATATCCTGAAGCTCCTCTGCCGAAATGCTGCCAAAATGAGAGAAATCAAAGCGCAGACGTTCTGGCGCCACGAGAGAACCCGCCTGGTTGACGTGATCGCCGAGCACTTCTTTCAGGGCCTTATGCAGCAGATGCGTCGCCGTGTGATTTTTGATAATATCTTCGCGCACTTCCTGGGTTACGGTCGCCTGCACCTGATCGCCTTTGCGCAGCACGCCCGATTCCACTACGACCGTATGCACATGCTGACCATGCGGAGCCTTGCCGACATCCTCTACTTTGAGCACTGTATCTCCGGCGGTGATATAACCGTGGTCGCTGACCTGCCCCCCGCTTTCGGCATAGAACGGCGTCTTATCAAGGATCACCTGACACGTCTCTCCGGTCCCTACCAAATCGACAAACCGATTCTCATGAACGAT
Organism: Paenibacillus sp. Pae15; assembly: GCF_024519685.1. Classification (NCBI taxonomy): domain Bacteria; kingdom Bacillati; phylum Bacillota; class Bacilli; order Caryophanales; family Paenibacillaceae; genus Paenibacillus; species Paenibacillus sp. Pae15. The sequence continues at coordinate 6,298 of NZ_JALJRM010000034.1, forward strand.
CGCCAGCACTTTAGCCGCAGTTACCAGATCAGTATAACCAACAAACTCGCTTTTAACCGTGTAGTCGGCCAAAGGACCTCCCTGTACCTTCATGCTGTCCGCATCTTGACGGGCCGCACGGGCACGGTCGCGCTGCTCCTGCATCGCTTGATCAAAGCCGTCGCGATCGACAGTCATCCCTTGCTCGGAAGCGAAATCCTCGGTCAGGTCAAACGGGAAGCCGTAGGTATCGTACAGTTTGAACGCATCGGGTCCGCTGATTTCGGAACTTCCTGCTTTACGCGCTTTGTCTACCATTTCCGCGAGGATGGCCAATCCGTCGGACAATGTCTCATGGAAGCGCTCCTCTTCGGTACGGATCACTTTTTCAATGAACTCGCGTTTTTCTACAACTTCCGGGTAATAAACGCCCATGATCTCGCCGACTACCGGCGTGAGCGTGTACAGGAACGGTTTGTCCAGACCAAGCACCTTGCCGTAGCGAACCGCGCGGCGAAGCAAGCGGCGGATGACATAACCGCGGCCCTCGTTGGACGGCAGCACGCCGTCTCCTACGGAGAACACCACCGTACGAATATGATCGGCAATGACCTTCAGCGCAACGTCGGTTTCTTCATTCTGCTTGTAAGTTACGCCCGCCAGCTTGCACGTTTGCTGAATGATCGGCTGGAACAGGTCGGTATCAAAATTGGAATCGACGTCCTGCAAAATGGATGCAAAGCGCTCCAGACCTGCTCCCGTATCAATGTTCTTGCTCGGAAGCGGTGTATAGCTGCCGTCTTTATTGTGGTTAAACTGGGAGAACACCAGATTCCACACTTCAAGGAAGCGTTCGTTCTCACCGCCAGGCCAGCATTCCGGATCATTCAAATCGCCGTAGGCATCGCCGCGGTCATAGAAGATCTCCGTACAAGGACCGCAAGGGCCTTCGCCGATATCCCAGAAGTTATCCTGCAGCTTGTAGATGCGCTCCTCCGGAAGACCGATTTTTTTGTTCCAAAGCTCGAACGCTTCCGTATCCTCGGGATAGACGGTGACGGACAGCCGGTCCGGGTCGAAGCCGATCCACTGGGGACTGGTGAGAAACTCCCATGCCCAAGTGATAGCTTCCTCTTTGAAATAATCTCCGATCGAGAAATTCCCGAGCATCTCGAAGAACGTATGGTGACGGCGCGTTTTGCCTACGTTCTCAATATCGTTGGTGCGAATGCATTTTTGCGAGTTGGCGATCCGCGGATTGTCCGGCACGACGCGGCCGTCGAAATAAGGCTTCAACGGAGCCATTCCGGCGTTAATCCACAGCAGCGACGGGTCGTTATGCGGTACAAGCGGCGCACTAGGCTCGATTTTATGTCCTTTGCTTTCAAAAAACTCCAACCACTTGGAGCGGATTTCACTTGCTTTCATGAGATGTTGTTCCTCCATCAACCTTGATTTTAAAACAAAAAAACGCCCCTGATAAACAGGGACGATTTGCTCGCGGTACCACCCTGGTTATTGTGCGGCTTGCAGCTAGGCGGCGTCTGCACAATCTCCTCTGAACGGACGTTAACGGGTCCAACCGGCGGAGTTTATCCGCACTCTGAAATGAGCGTTCGGTCATCCTTCATCAGAAAGGCTTTCACAGCTGGAACGATCGCTCAACGCCTTGCGCAAGAACGGGCCGCTCCAAAGCCTTCTCTCTGGCTAATGGGCCTATGACCTACTGAATTTCTTCGACGCTTTCTTGTATAATCAAATTGACCTATTCAAACCAAAATTATACTGATCCCAAGCAGCGCTGTCAACATCCGCTGCAGCCCAACAAAGCTTCGTTACTTTACTCTGCCCAGGCGACCCAGGTTACCAGCCGATGCTTAAACATATGGATAACAAAATCCACATAGAAATCCTTTCTGACAATCCATTGGTACTCTTCATTATGATGTGCATAAAACAGGACGTCGGTGTAGATATCATTATCATCGAAAAAGGCCCGTATTTGTTTGACGGCTATCTCCACCCCGACGTCGGGCCGGTGCAGCTTCATCCGGAATTCCACATCCGGCCCGTTGATGTGCTCTTCTATCGTCAGCAGCTCTTTATCGTATTCATACTGCAGCATATCTCACCCAGCCTTCCAGGAACGGTTTACATTAAATATCTCACATAGATATATATATTGGCAATCACGACGGTCACCAGCATGAGCGGGAAGGCCACTTTCAGGTAGCCCATGAACGTCATCGGATGTCCTTCCCTCGCTGAAATCCCGGCTACAATCAGGTTGGCGCTGGCCCCGATTATCGTGCCGTTGCCCCCGAGGCAGGCGCCAAGCGCAAGGCTCCACCACAGAGGTTCGACGTTGCCCACTCCCATGGCTCCCATCTCCTGGATCAAGGGAATCATCGTGGCCACAAACGGAATGTTATCCATAAACGACGAAGCCAGTGCACTAAGCCACAGGATCAGAATCGCCGAGCGTGCAGGATCACCGTCTGTAATCCCGACGGCATATTCCGCCAGAGAAGCGATGATTTGCGTTTCGACCAATGCCCCTACGAGTACGAAGAGCCCGATAAAGAAAAAGATGGTTGTCCACTCCACATGATGGAACGCCTCCTCCAGGTAACGTTCACCTGTCAGCAGCAGAAGCAGAAAGGCACCGGCCAGCGCTACAGTGGCGGACTCGATATGAACGATCTGATGAAGAAAGAAACCCAAAATCGTCAGCGCGAGAACCGTCAGGCATTTTTTCAGAAGCACAGGATCCTGGATCTCCGCCTTTTCATCAAGCTCCATGATACTCAAACGAAGTTCTTCGGTCGTTTGGATCGATTTCCTGTACAGCAGTGCGAATATAGGCAGAATGACTGCCATGATGACGATGACGATCGGCGTCAAATGGACAATAAATGCATTGAAGGTCAGTTCCTTCACAGCGCTGCCGATCATAATATTCGGGGGATCTCCGATCAAGGTAGCCGTACCGCCGATGTTGCTGGCCATAATTTGCGAGATGAAAAAAGGAATCGGGTCCACCTGCAGCCGCCGTGTAATGCTGAGCGTGACGGGAACGATCAGGAGGACCGTAGTGACATTATCCAAAAATGCCGAACAGAACGCCGTAACGGCACCGAGGACAACCAAAATGCGGACCGGATAGCCGCCTGCTTTTTTGGCCGCCCATACCGCCACGTATTTGAACACTCCCGTCTTCGCCGTAATTGCTACAATAATCATCATCCCGATCAAAAGGCCGATCGTATTCAAATCGATATGTTGAAATGCCGTCTCCTGATCCAGAATGCCAAGTCCCACTACGAAAATGGCACCGATCATGGCAACGATGGTACGGTGAATTTTCTCGGAAATGATAAAAGCATAAGAAATTAGAAATAATCCGAGTGCAGTGATCGCTTGCTGACTCATGAAATGTAACCCCTTCCAGAGCTTTGTTTGTAAGACGTATATTACTTAAAAACGAAAAAAAGCCCCACGCTATGAGCTCCTTCTCTGTACGCCAGCTATGTATCGACGTTGAGCCGTTATCATGGAACATTATACGCCTAACCTCACTTTCTGACAAGAATGAAACCGCCTAAAAAGGGTTAGACGGTTTTGCGATGAATGAAGTACAGAAATACGTGCTGAAGAATCACCTTCATCACCGCGAAGAACGGAACAGCCAGGATCAACCCTGCAATCCCTGCAACTTCTCCGCCCACCAGCAGTGCGAAAATAATGAACAGCGGATGCATGTTGAGAGAGCGGCCAACGACTTGCGGCGAAATGACATTGCCCTCAAGGATTTGACAGATCGTATTTACCAGGATGACCAGCAGCAGCATTTTCCATGATATCGTGGATGCCACGATTAGCGCCGGGGCTGCGCCCAGAAACGGCCCCAAATAAGGGATAATATTAAACACCGCAACCACGCATGCCAGCAGCAATGCATAAGGGAGTCCAATCAACCAGTAACCGATATACGCCAGAAGTCCGACGATCATGCATACGGTAAATTGTCCGCGGATGTAATTCCCCAACGCCGTATCAATGTCCACCAGCATCGAAACAATTTCTTTGCGATGGGCTTTAGGGACGATCGCCAGTGTCGTTTTCTCAATGAGCTGCAGATCTTTTAAAATATAGAAGGCCACAAACGGAATGATTAAAACAAGAAACATCGTATTGATGGTGCTCCCGATCCCGCCCAAATAACCGGCGATCGCAAGCGAAATGCTGTTTTCCAGCTTGGCCAGCGACTGATTGATGCCCTCCCGCACACTGTCCGGCAAAAATTTAAGACCGTTGAAATTGTCCACGACACTTTGTGCTTTAAACGCCACATCCGGCATATGCTGGTTCAGCTCGGCAAGCTGTTTGACCAGCATAGGAATGACATTCATCAGCACTACCGTAGCGGAAATGATAAACACCGCATAGATCGTAAGCACAGCGACCGTACGCGGTACCTTGCGGGCCCCAAGCAGCGAAACCACAGGATTGAGCACATACGAAATAATCAATGCAATGATAAACGGCGTCAGGATTTCGCGCAAAAATAAATAAATGCCCACGATGATCGGACGAAGCTGAAGCAGCATGAACAATATGGCAAGCCCGAGCAGCGTATAGATCATCCCGATGAACACCCGATGCTTCGGAAACTGTTCCATAGACTCCTCCACCACCTTGTAAGCTTAACAGGGTAAAACCACCCTTTACAGTATATGTACAAGCTGACGGTCTTAACCCTGTTCTGCCATTTCCCGCGAAAATTAGCATAGTTGAGCTTCCGGCGAATACAATACATAAAAAAGCAGCCTACGGACAAGACAAAAACACCGTTCCCCCAAGAAACCTAAGGCTTCCCGGCAACGGTGTTCATCGGATGGGTCCGGCGACCCCAAAGACTTTGTTAATTGGCATGTACTTGCGCTATTTCTTCCTCAAAGAACAAATCGTCCAAGGAGCTCAAAGTCCCGTCCTCTTCCACTTGAAAGACAGACATTTTCTCTCCGTTCACGGTTAATTCGATAAAGCAGCCCCAGCAGTAAAACTGGTGCGAACCGATTTTTCCAATATCCTTGGAATTGCAATTTGGACAACGTAGCATACAATCACCCTATTCTTCTTTTGGTACGAAGATTTCCTCCAACGTATCGCTTGCTTGTACGGGAACAATTAAAGCATCCTTACCGATCTTTACCGAATCCGGCATAGGCAGCCATCTGCGCCCTTCCTTTAAATCAGAAATGAAACCTTCGGTCAATTCATAACCTATTACCTTTATACCCACAACCGGTTCCAAATAAACATCTTCTACCATTCCAAGCTGCTGTCCGTTTACGGTAATGACCGGAAGGCCCTTGAGTTTGGAATCGCCGAATAGTAAGGTCCGAAAAACTTTGTCGGCCTCAATGGAACGAACCGCTTCTTCCGACCTGATGGTGACGGCATCGTCGCCAAGCGCAACGACGTCTGCCGAAGCAATACAAGTCATGTCGGAAAACCAATGCCTGGCCTCCAAAAGTAGCGCCTCCACCTGCCATCCCTCATCCATAAGGAGATCCTTCGTATGGCCTACCTGCTTACCAGTTTCAACGCAAATGATCGGCAAACCGATGACATCCCGCGCTTTCTTCACAAGGTTTGCCTCCTTGAGATTTTTAAACATTTGCTTAACGAATAGTACGCAAACGGCTGACAATGGTTTCAAGGATACCCGCAACTTCTGCAATTTGCTGCTCAGTGTTGTCGGCACCGAAGCTGAAACGAATGGCCGATGCCGTTACTGCCTCCGGAAGCTTCATCGCTTTCAGCACGTGGGAGACTTCCAATGAACCCGAGGTGCAGGCCGACCCGCTTGCCGCAGCTACGCCCGCCAAATCGAGATTCATCAGCATCGTTTCCGTTGAAATCCCCGGGAAGCTGACATTCAAAATATGCGGGAGCACCTCCGTCGGATGGCCATTGATAACAAAAGCATCGGCATCCAGACGCCTTTCTAACTCCTTCACCATTCCTTGACGTAGTTTTTCCATCTTTTGTTTCAATTCATACCTGTTTTTTTGCATGATTTCTACAGCCTTCGCGAAGCCGACGATGCCTGCCGTATTCTCCGTTCCCGCCCGGCGCTTGCGTTCTTGCGAACCGCCATACAAAAGCGGCGAAATCTTAGTTGTTTTTGATATATATAAAGCACCAATCCCTTTGGGACCGTTCAGCTTGTGCGCGGAAAAACTCATGAGATCGACCGGCAGTCGGCTCAGATCCATCGGAATATGCGCCAATGCTTGAACGGCATCGACATGAAAGCATATCCCCTGTTCTCTTGCCAGGCGCCCGATCGCTTCAACAGGCTGCAGTGTCCCGGTTTCGTTGTTGCCATACATGACGCTGATCAAGATGGTATCCGGACGGATGGCTTCTTCTACATCCGCTAAGGAAACCTGACCGAAACGGTCAACCGGGAGGTAGGTGACCTCATAGCCAAGCTGCTCCAGCCGCTCACAAGCATGAAGAACCGCGTGATGCTCTATGCTTGTCGTAATGATATGCTTGCCGCGGGACCGGTACGCTTCTGCCGCACCGAACAATGCCATGTTGTCGCTCTCCGTCCCGCTTCCGGTGAACACCAGTTCGGAAGGAGAGCAGCCAACGAATGCGGCAATGCGATCCCTTGCCGCATTCAGCGCCGTACGCGCCTGCCGTCCTGCCGCGTGCGTGCTGGAGGCATTGCCGTACATTTCAGATAGATAGGGAATCATAGCCTCCACGACTTCCGGATGTACGGGTGTCGTAGCGGCGTGATCCAAATAAATGAACTTCAAAGCGTTTCACCACATCTGTCTAGTAGGATTTAGGAATGAACCTGATCGGAGGAAAAATCTGCTGAGGCTAAATATAAAACATGTAGCTGTCGTTCTGGCTGCCTTCTTCCTTGTAGGAGATCAGATCGGCGAGCGTGGTGGAATCAAGCACATGTGCAATACCGTCGCGGATTCTAATCCATAAGTTTCGCTTTGCAGGATCGTCCTCTTCTGTGAAATCAACCGGACTGATCGGTCCTTCCAGCACCCGGATGATATCTCCGGAAGAGATTTCCTCCGGCGATTTGGATAATATATATCCTCCATAAGCCCCGCGAATGCTCTTGACCAGCCCCGCATTCCTAAGCGGTGCGATCAATTGCTCCAAATAATGCTCGGAAAGCTGGTGCTTCTCCGCGATGCTTTTTAAAGAGGTAGGGCCTTCTCCGAACTTCGTGGCCAACTCCATCATGATTGTAAGCCCGTAGCGGCCTTTAGTGGATATCTTCAAATCGAGCACCTCGTTTATGACATCAGAAAGTATAGATTTGATCTGGTTGATCAGCTTTCTGTCGTTGTGTACCAATCCAAACTGCCTCTATTAACAGTCTGGCATCTTTGAAATAAATGCAATAAAACAATTTTCAGTTAAATAAGCATTTTGCATCGATTCTATCGTAACATAAAACCATGTATTATGGGAGAAAAACCGTGACATATTAATGAAAAATTTTATTCTTTTTGCAATTCGATGTATAATACAAGAATGCCAGTCAAGGAAAGTGGGGTATGAGACATATGACGAAAAAAGCACGCGTCGTCCTCGGCATGTCCGGCGGCGTCGATTCTTCGGTTTCGGCGCTCCTTCTTAAGGAACAAGGCTATGAGGTTATCGGCGTTTTCATGAAAAATTGGGACGATACGGACGAATTCGGCCACTGTACCGCAGAGGAAGATGCGGAAGATGTAAGGCGCGTTTGCGACCAAATCGGTATTCCCTATTATACGGTAAATTTTGAAAAACAATACATGGATAAGGTATTCACATACTTTTTGGACGAATATCGTAAAGGCCGGACCCCGAATCCGGACGTCATGTGCAACCGGGAAATCAAATTCGGGGAATTTTTGAACAAAGCGCTGGAACTCGGCGCAGATTATATCGCGACCGGGCATTATGCCCGTGTGGAGCACCGGGACGGAGCGTACAGGCTGCTTCGCGGGTTGGATTCGAACAAGGATCAAACCTATTTTCTCCATGCTTTGGATCAATACCAGCTTTCCAAGGCAATGTTTCCGATCGGCCATCTGCCGAAGCCTGAAGTACGCGCGATCGCGGAGAAGGCCGGATTGGCTACGGCCAAGAAAAAGGACAGCACCGGGGTATGCTTCATCGGCGAACGCAACTTCAAGGCGTTTCTCAGCAGCTATCTTCCGGCCAAGCCCGGCGAGATGAGAACGCTCGAAGGCGAGATCAAAGGCCGTCATGACGGCCTCATGTACTACACGATGGGCCAGCGTCAAGGACTCGGCATCGGAGGCTCGGGCAGCGGAGAACCATGGTTTGTCGCCGGCAAAGACCTTGAGAACAACATTTTATATGTCGTTCAAGGAGAAAAACACCCTGCCCTCTATTCAACGGGTCTCCAGGCTACCGATTTGACCTGGATCAAGGGAGAGGCGCCGAAGGAACCGCTTCGCTGTACAGCGAAATTCCGCTATCGGCAGCCGGATCAGGACGTCACCGTTCATTTCGGTGAAGGCGGTGCCTGCGAGGTCGTGTTCGACCAGCCGCAAAAGGCCATCACACCGGGCCAGGCGGTCGTCTTCTACGACGGAGACGAGTGTCTGGGCGGCGCAACCATCGATAAAATCATACAATAATCTGTAAAAGAAAATTCCTTTTAACGCTCTCTTGAACACTTAAAAATGCTGTAACGTCAACAAAGAAGTTATGTTCGCCTTCATGAACATAACTTCTTTGTTTATCCGCCTAGGGCTCATCCTTCATGTGCGGACGGATCGGGGCCGACATCCGATGCCTTTCGTTTCACCAATATTCTCGAAATCCGCAAATGGTCGATTTCATCTATAATAAAATCGTATTCATCATTCCAAGTCAGCTGCTGATGCTTCTGCGGGGGCATCTCCACCTGAGAGTAAATCCATCCGCCGATCGTATCATAGTCATCCGTTTCGATCCGGATTCCAAAGTAGCTGTTCACCTCCTCGAGAAGCATACGCCCGTCGATGGAATAGGTTGCTGCATCCCTCCACTCCATCTTTGGCCGCTCCTCGTCAAATTCATCCTGGACCTCCCCGACGATTTCTTCGATAATATCCTCAAAGGTGACAAGACCGGATGTTCCTCCATATTCATCGATCAACAGGACCATCTGCGTCTTTTTCTTCTGCATTAATTTAAGCAATGCGCTGATTTGCATCGATTCGGGCACTTTGATTATTTCTCTTATGATCACCTGCATATCTTCTGCGGTCTCCGGCAATTTCAACAAGTCTTTAATATGTACGAAACCGATAATATTATCTTTATCCGGGTCGCATACCGGATAGCGCGTATGCATTTCGTTGATAGCGATCATTTTATTTTCTTCATAAGTTCGATTTGCATATAGACATATCATTTCCGTCCGGGGAATCATGATTTCCCTTGCATTCGTCTCCGAGAAATCGAAAATATTGTCCACCAGCGTCAATTCCGTGCTATCAATAAATCCGCTCCGGTTGCTCTCCTTCATCATAACGCGAATCTCCTCTTCCGTATGAGCCGACGGGCGCTCCGCATGAGGTTCGATTCCGGCCAGACGAAGCAGCGCATGGGAGAACCCATTGATAAACCAGATGAACGGGTACATCAGCTTGTAAAAGCCTGCCAAGGGAATCGAAGCATAGAGCGTCACCTGCTCGGACCTGCGGATAGCATACGATTTGGGCAACTGCTCTCCAAGGGCGATATGCAGTACGGTGATGAGTGTGAACGCGGCGACGAAGGCTATCGTCTGTACAACGGCATCCGGCAGCTGCAGCGGCCCCAAAGCCAGTACCAGCCATTTTGCGACAACAAATCCCCCTACCCATCCGAGCCCGAGTGAGGTCAACGTAATGCCCAGCTGGCAAGCGGTTAAATAGGCGTCGAGGTTTCCCATGACGGACTTCGACCATCGGGCCCTCTCCGGGCCTTTCTCCGCCAACGTTTCGATCCGGCTCCGGGACGTCTTTACCATCGCAAATTCGGCAGCAACGAAAAAACCGTTCAGACACAACAGCAACAGAACAAAACTAACGTTCAAAATCAACGTCAATGGATCGCTACTCAATGGCTTTTACCTACCCACCCGCTTCAGGCGAACAGGCGCACCTCCCTTGGATTTACAATTGCTTCAAACCGCTCGACGGCTTTCGCCAGAATCATATTTCACAAATACATTAATACACTATACAATCCACCGTCAGACTAGAACGAAAAATCGCCATAGCTTATTCCATCGGACGAGCTGGTGCCGGAACAAAAAAAACGTCCGGCAGTGGAGTTTATTAAATGACAACCGGCCGACAGTAAATCCTCTTACTGGATCTTCATAGATGTGACACATCTTTTTATGGGACAGTACTACTTATGTACCTGTGTACAATAGCAATCGAAAAGAAAACTAGCTGCCACTTACATGCTAATATAAGTGTAGTAAATTGTTCATAAGGAGGTTAAACTATGGGAACAGGTAATCCAGTAACGATAACAGTAGAAACGATCGTTCATTGTCCCGTCGAAAGCGTATGGAAATATTGGACGGAACCGAAGCATATCATGCAATGGAATAAGGCTTCCGATGACTGGCACACCCCTTACGCCGAGAATGATCTAAAGGTCGGCGGTAAATTCGTCTCAAGAATGGAAGCCAAAGACGGCAGCTTTGGATTTGATTTCGGCGGAGTATACGACGAGGTGAGCATTAACGAGAGCATCTCCTATACGATCGCCGACGGCAGGAAAGTGAAGGTCGCATTTATTCGCCAAGACAACGACACGCAAATCATCGAATTGTTCGAGGCGGAAGAGACCAACGCCATCGAGATGCAACAAGCCGGATGGCAGGCGATTTTAGACAATTTCAAAAAATATGTGGAAACTGCAAAAAAAGAAGATTAAAAAACTTTTGCGAGTTTGGTTGTTTAAATTATTCCAAAGGGGCTGTTAAACAATGTCAATCAGTTTGAACCCGTATTTGATTTTTGACGGCAACACGAAAGAAGCGGTCCATTTTTACGAGAAAGCGCTGGGTGGGAAAGTGATAGGCATCATGACGTTCGGAGATATGCCGGCAGACCCGAATCAGCCGTTGACGGATGACATGAAGGATCGCGTTATGCATGCGCACTTGAAAGTCGGCGACTCGGATCTCATGTTCTCCGATACGTTCCCAGGCATGCCTTATCAGCCAGGCGATACGGTTCAGATTGCCATCCATCCCAGAGAAGAGGCAAGAGCGAGAGAAATCTTCGCCGCTTTGGAAGACGGTGGACAAGTCGTCATGTCCCTTCAGAAGACGGATTGGAGCCCTTTGTACGGAATCATAAAGGACAAATTCGGGGTTACTTTCCAAGTGAATGTCCCAATGGAGCAGCCGCATTAATAGCACATAGACTTCCGCTCCGCTAGCAAACAAAGCCTCCTGTTCGCGAATGGACAGGAGGCTTGATTCATTTTGGCACTGCAATTTTTTACTGCAACTAGACCCGCTTACAGCTAGTTAAGTTCACATGTTAGCCGGACGATTCATACTCTATGCGGTTATATCGGCATCGGCGTCGGGGTCGGTTTCGCAAAGCCTTTCATGTAAGCCTGATCGATGGCTTTACGGATTTCCGGCAGAGACTTGCCCTCCTGAGTCATCTTGATGGACTGAACGGCGATCTGCAGGCAGACACCGCATCTCGTGCCGTGATCATCCCACACGACGGAGCCGTCTTCATTTTCTTTTTGAATGAAGCAATTCAGGTTGCTGACGTGTCCCGCACTCTCACCGCAGCCGCAGTAGCAGGGCATCCATTGGAGAATGTCCGTCGCTTTCCCCGCCGCTTGATACACGAGACGTATCTCTTCTTGCTGGTTGTCCAAAAAAGAGGGCAGAATATCGGCCGAAGCCGTTTTTTCTTGAATATCGCCAACTGCCGTATGCTCATGCCCCTGGTGTCCGCTTGGTGTCTGGACTTGCTCCGGCTTGCTCCCGCATGCCGAAACAACCACGGTAACAGCGGATAAAATCAAGATCATTGCGATAAGCCGTTTTCGTTTCATGTTATTCACTCATTTCGTTTGGAGTTGGAGGACCGGCGCTTTTCTTGGTTTTGCCGGATTTTATCTTCCGTTCCCTGACCTGTGGCTATATAAAAACGCTCGTGTTTTATCGGACCCGGCAAATACTGCTGCTCCACATAATGCCCCGGATAATCATGCGGGTACAGGTAGCCTTTGTGTCCGAGCTGCTCCGCCCCTTGATAATGCGTGTCCCGCAAATGCAGCGGTACTTCAGCGGACCTCAACCTTTCCATAGCCTCCGTTACCTTGGACAGCGCTAAGGGAATGGCATTGGATTTCGGACTTTCTACCGCAAACAGGATGGCTTGGGCAATCACATATTTCGACTCCGGCCACCCGATTTTATGGTAGGCGTCCATCGCCGTCACCGCCTGGACCATGGCCTGGGGGTTTGCAAGGCCGATATCCTCGCTGCACATGACGATGAGACGCCGCAAAAACGTCATCGGGTCCATCCCGAGCTTCTCCACTGCATACATAAACCAGAACAGCGCTGCGTCGCTGGATCCCCGCAAGCTTTTGTGAAACGCCGACAGCACATCATACTGCGTAGACTCGTCCGCTTTAATGGTAGGCCGGCGAATCGACTCCTCCGCCACCGCCAGCGTAATTCGAACCTTACCCTCCTGATCAGGCGGCGTCGTCAGCGCAGCAAGCTCCAAGGCATTCAGCCCCCGCCGAATGTCACCGCCCGCCATCTTCGACAGGTGCTCCAGCGCCCCTTCCTCTGCTTCGATGGACATATATCCGAGTCCGCGCTCCTTGTCGGACAGCGCCCTCCTCATCGCAATAAGGGAATGCTCATGCGTGAGCGGCTGCAATTGAAACAGCGTCGAACGGGACAGCAGCGCACCGTTCACATGATGAAACGGGTTTTCCGTCGTTGCTCCGATGAAAATGATGATCCCTTGTTCTACCGCAGGCAGCAGAGCATCCTGGCGGGAGGTATTAAAGCGGTGCACCTCGTCCAAAAACAGAATCGTTTTTTTGCCGTACAATGACCGATTACGCTTGGCCTGATCGATCACTTCACGGACATCTTTGACACTGGCATCCACTGCGTTCAGCTTGACGAAGATGCCGGAGGTACGGCGGGAAATAATATGGGCAAGTGTCGTTTTTCCCGTCCCGGGCGGACCGTAGAGCAGAATGGAAGTCACTTGATCGGCCTCGATCGCTCGGCGGAGCAGTTTGCCCGGTCCTACGATATGCTCCTGTCCGATATATTCCTCTAACGTCACCGGACGCATCCGGTCGGCAAGCAGCTTGCCGGACGAATTTTGTTCGGCCGCCATCGTAAACAAATCCATATCCATTCACAACACAACCTCTTAGCTTCATTTGCCTTATCGCATCGATAAATTCAAACTTTACCGTTTGCTGTTTATTATATCAAAAATCCCTCTCATGAGCACACCCGCCAGACCGTCACGCCCGCGACGAGCGGCGCAAACCGATGCCGCCTTGTTTATCGAATTCCAAATATTGCAAAAAAAGCAGCCCTGAGTTTATTAGGCTCAAGGTTGCTTTTTCAGTCGAGCGATGTTTTACTTGATGCCGGCTTTCTCCAGCAGTTCCTTCACCACGACACTCACCATGATCAGTCCGACAACGGGCGGCACAAAGGAATTGCTGGCCGGAGGCTGCTTGGCTTTGCGGATATCCGGCGCATTCTCCGGAACGATTTTTTGAGTCACGTCCACTCTCGGCTTCACCGGCTCCTCCGTAGAGAAAACCACCTTTACACCTTTCTTGATGCCTTCCTTGCGCAGCTTGTGCCGGATGACACGGGCAAGCGGATCGACGGAGGTCTTGGAGATGTCGGCCACCTGAAAGCGGGTCGGGTCCATCTTGTTGGCTGCGCCCATACTGGAAATGATCGGAATCTTGCGCTGCAAGCACTGTTTGATCAAATGAATCTTATAGCTGATCGTATCCGATGCGTCAATCACATAATCAAGCGGGTACTCAAATAACTTCTCATATGTTTCTTCTGTGTAAAACATGCGCAGAGCGACAGCATCGCATTCCGGATTGATCTGAAGAATACGGTCTCTCATCAGCTCCGCCTTCGGCTGGCCAACGGTCGACATCAGCGCGTGAATTTGGCGGTTGATGTTTGTAATATCGACGACATCCTTGTCGATCATCACGACCCGGCCAATGCCGGTGCGGGCCAACGCTTCGGCGGCGATCGAACCGACGCCTCCGATACCCAGTACCGCTACCGTACTGTTCTTCATGACCTCAAGCCCTTCCGGACCGATAGCGAGCTCCGTTCGGGAAAATTGGTGCAGCATGAGGGAAGCTCACACTCCTTTTCCAATTCGTTTATTTGTTTGTCGGCGGCTTTAACGCCAATCGTATCGAAAGCTGCTCCAATTGCTTGTCGTCCACCGCTCCCGGCGCATCGGTCAGCAGATCCGTCGCGCTGGCTGTTTTCGGGAATGCGATGGTCTCACGCAGGTTGCTGCGTCCGGCAATCAGCATAACCAGGCGGTCGAAACCGAAGGCGATCCCCCCGTGCGGCGGTGTGCCGTACTCGAAAGCCTCCAGCAGGAAGCCGAATTTTTCTTGAGCGTCTTCTTTGGAAAAGCCCAGAGCCGCGAACATTTTCTCCTGCACTTCCCTTTGATAGATCCGCATGGAGCCGCCGCCCACTTCGTAGCCGTTCAGCACGAGGTCATAGGCTTGAGCGCGAATTTGGCCCGGGTCCGTATCGAAATAGTGCAGATCCTCTTCCTTCGGACGTGTAAACGGATGGTGCTCGGCCACATAGCGCTTCTCTTCTTCGTCATAGCTGAGCAGAGGGAAATCAACGACCCAAGCGAATTTGAACTGGCTGTCGTCGATCAGCCCAAGCTGGCGTCCGATTTTGAGACGCAGGTTGCCCAGCACATCCGCGACTACTTTCTTCGTATCGGCGGAGAACAGCAGCAGGTCTCCTTCTTCGGCTTCCAGACGTTCCTTCAGGGCTTCAAGCTCCTGCTCGCTGAAAAACTTAACGATCGGCCCTTTCAGCTCGCCTTCCTTGTACGTCATCCAGGCAAGGCCCTTGGCACCGTAGCGGGCCGCAAACACACCCAGATCGTCGATCTCCTTGCGGCTCCATGTTGCGCATCCCTTAGCGTTCAGCGCCTTCACCTGGCCGCCCTTCTTGATGACGCTCGCGAAGACCTGAACGCCCGAATCGGCAACAATGTCAGACACGTCCTTCAACTCAAGTCCGAAACGGAGATCGGGCTTGTCGGAGCCGTACTTGCCGATCGCGTCCGCATAGCTGATGCGCTGGAACGGAGCGGGAATTTCCACGCCGGCCGTTTCGCGGAACAGCCTTACAATCAGCTGCTCCATCAGTTCAAGCAGTTGATCCTGCGACAAGAAGGACGTCTCGATGTCCACCTGCGTAAATTCCGGCTGGCGGTCGGCGCGCAGGTCTTCGTCGCGGAAGCAGCGTGCGATCTGATAATAACGTTCCAAGCCGCCGACCATCAGCAGCTGCTTGAAAATTTGCGGCGACTGCGGCAGCGCGAAAAATTCTCCCGGATGAACGCGGCTTGGCACAAGATAGTCACGCGCTCCTTCCGGCGTGCTCTTCGTCAATATCGGCGTTTCGACGTCAATAAACCCATTCTCGTCAAGGAAGTCGCGGAATACCTTGGCCGCCTTGGAACGGAGCATTAAGGTGCGCTGCATTTCCGGACGGCGCAGATCCAGATAACGGTATTTGAGACGCAGCGATTCATCGATTTCGATGCCGTCTTCGATGAAGAACGGAGGATTTTTGGCCGCATTCATAATCTCGATCTCCGTAATCTGCACTTCGATCTCGCCTGTCGGAATATTCGGATTCACCGTCTCTGCATCCCGCTCGACGACTTTCCCGCGAACCGCCAAAACATATTCGTTGCGCACACGGTCGGCCACAGCCAAGGCATCTCCTGAAAAAGCAGGATTGAACACGATTTGCACGATACCGCTGCGGTCGCGCAGGTCGATGAAGAGCACGCCGCCCAAATCGCGGCGGCGCTGCACCCAACCGTTCAGAATGACCGTCTCTCCGACGTTTGCCTTGCTCAATGTTCCGCAATGATGCGTTTTTAACATCTGGGTCATGTTGATTTCTACCTCCAAGTTTAATAAAAAATAAGCTGATGCAACTATGATCGAATCCGGCTCTGCAGCGTTTGAACAAAGCTGGAAAGCGGCAGCGTTTCCTGTTCTCCGGTAGCCATCGTCTTCACGGTGATTTCACCGCGTGCAAGCTCGTCGTCTCCCAGAATGGCTACATAGGTCGCATGATACCGGTCGGCCGATTTCATCTTCGCCTTGATCTTGCGGCCGAGGTAATCCTTCTCCGCCGCCAGACCGGCAAGGCGCAAGCTTTGCAGAAGCTTGACACACTCCTTCTCCGCCGCATCGCCCAGACCGATGACATACACATCCAGCGGTTTCGCCGCCGGAATGTCAATCCCCTGCGCCTGCAGCACAAGCAGGATGCGCTCTATCCCGAGACCCAACCCCACGCCAGGCTGGTCGCTTCCCCCGATCTGTCCCACGAGACCGTTGTAACGTCCTCCTCCTCCGATCGTATCGATCGCGCCGATCCCCGCCGCTTTGTATTCAAAGGCAGTATGCGTATAGTAATCCAATCCTCTGACAAGCCGCGGATTAATGCGGAACGGGATATCCATCGCCTGGAGATGGTCCTGCACCGCCTGAAAATGCGCCGAACATTCTTCATCCAGATGCTCCAGAATGGTCGGAGCGCCTTCACAGTACTTTTGATCGATTTTGCAATCGAGAATGCGCATAGGGTTGCGGTCGTAACGGGATTGGCAATCTTTGCAGAGCTGATCCTTCACCGGAGCGAAAAATCTCTGCACGTGCTCGCGGTAGACCTCCCTCACCGCAGGATTGCCGACGGAGTTGATCTCCACGGTCACGTCTTTGAGCCCCAGTTCCTTGTAAAAGGTGAACCCAAGCGCGATGACCTCCGCATCCAGCCCGGGATCCACAGAGCCGAATGCCTCGATGCCGAACTGGTGGAACTGGCGGTAGCGCCCCGCCTGCGGCTGTTCATACCGGAACATCGGCCCGATATAATACAGCTTGCTGATATCCGGTTCGCCGTAAAGCTTATTTTCGACGTAAGAGCGAACGACACCGGCCGTTCCTTCAGGACGAAGCGAGATGCTGCGGTCGCCCTTGTCCAAAAACGTATACATTTCTTTTTCGACAATATCCGTCGTTTCCCCTACCCCGCGCTTGAACAGCTCGGTATGCTCAAAAATCGGCGTACGGATTTCACGGTAATTGAAACGCAGACACAGCTCTCTGGCCTTGGACTCGATATACTGCCATTTCTCGATCTCGCCGGGGAGTAGATCTTGCGTACCTTTCGGTTTTTGAATACTCATCTATCGACCGCTCCTTTCTTTATCGACCACAAGAAAACGCCTTTCTATAATAAAAAACTCCCGCCCCTGAATTTGATTCAGGGACGAGAGATTCACCAACCGTTTGATCTCCCGCGGTGCCACCCACGATTTGAACGAATCCTGCGGCGCATGGCCTTACGGCAGCCTGGCCCACAAGCTCCATTCACACTTCAGCAGCGGATAACGCCCGCCTGCGCAAGAACGGCTACTGTCCGAATAAGATTCCTGCAGCCAAGGTACGTTTTTCCGCTGCTCTTATTCCGGTGTTCCCCGCTTGTCCTCCGGGAGGTCTGTTCGTCCGATTCGCATAAGGAAGCTTGCAGCCGCGGCTTCCCTCTCTGACTATGCAAGATTCGAAGTACTTTGTCCCTTCAACGGATCATGGAATATGACTCAATCGACTACGTTATATTCTAATCATGAAGATTTCCAAAGTCAAGCCAAAACTAACTCTTTATCGAACGAATTCGACAAGTTATTTCAAATCCTTTACGGCATTGTACACATCCCTGATCATCAAGTAAGTGTCACCGTTCGTAAGCTCCTGTTTATTCGCAATGGCCTCGACCGTTTCCGGCTTCAGGAAGCCTCTGCTTTGCAGAACTTCAACCGCGTTTTCCCGGGTGGCATCCACCTTGAGCATCAGAGCAACCATATATGCCGCTTGCTCGATGGAAACCGGCAGATTTTTCGGATCCGTGTCTTTTCCTAAAGCAGCCGAAGGGCTGCCGGACAGCGTCTCCGGCTTGAATTTGCGCATACCCTCCAGCATATTCGCCACCCTCTGCTGGTTGCTTTTGTCGTCCAGGGCAAAATTGTTATCATACCCGCCGGTAGCAAGCCCCAGCGAAACCGCAACCTTCAGTCCGTCATACGCTTTGTGCTCCATGAACGGCTGCGGCTTGATGCTGAAAGGCTGAAGCACCATGCCTTGGTTGTTCAACGTTTCCTGCAGCAGCGTGATCGCATCTTTATTCGCAGCCATTTGCCGGAACGTGAGTCCCTTTTCTTTGGCAATCTTCACTGCGGCTCCCGCTGCTTCACCGGTAGCCATCCCGACAGGAATCACGCGGGCCGTACCGTGCGGAAGCGTATCGAAGCTTGCCGAGCGTCCGACGACCAGCAATCCGTCCACCTTGAGCGGAACGATGCTGCGGAAAGGAACGGCATACTGCTGCGGTACGGTTACCACAGCTCCGGTATCCGCAGGCGACATGCGCTGAATATCAACCGGATAGGAGCCGAAGGCGATCCGGTCCCATTGATCGCGGTTCTCCAGCACGTCAATGATGCTCAGCCTGTATTCTCCCTGAATATGCCTCGTCTCACGAACATACAGCTCAGGGGCAGTCGCGTCCAGCTCGATGCCGGCAAACTCGGGATACTTCTTTTTCATATAATCAACGATATGCGGAAGCTCTTCCTTGCCAAGTTGAAACGCTTCTTCCTTCGATTTCGGATCCGTGCCGTCGATTCCAAAAATTTGCAATGCGTTGATCAGCATCGTACCGTCGTTCTGCCTGCCGATATTGAGCCCGCGCATCGCGACCCGTTCCTTGTTCATCGGCGGGTAATCCTTCATATCCTTGTAACCCCAAGCGCTCATTTCGTTGATGCCCGTTCCGGGATCATTGTCGTTTTGCAGCCGCTGCGCCATCTTCTGCCAAACCTCGGGCGTGATATTTTTCAAACGGAACACAAGCGTAACGGCCATGCGCGACTTTTGATCGCCCAAATCCTCCCGGCCCGTGGTGTAAGGTACGCCGGCTGCCGCGGCCATATCCGCATCCTGGGTCGCATCGATCAGAGCCTTGGTCTGAACCGTTTTGACGGTGCCGTCAGCCAAGGTGATCTTCAATCCTGTGACGGTAGACGTCGATCCCGACTCGCTGACTACCGGCTCCATCTCTTTCACCTTGAGCAGCACATCCACGTTCTTCTCATTGGCCACAAGCTCATTGAAGGCGTTTGCCGCCGTAATCACATCAAAAGAATCGCCTTCGATTTTGGCATACCACTCTGCGAAAATACCTTTATTCAAAATCTCTCTTTTATGAAGCACCCCTTTATCGGGCTCATAATTCATATCAAGGCTGTTCAGCCAACCCAGGGACATCAAACCACCGAGAATTTCCCGGTTGTGCCCATCGACAAGCAGTGTTTTCAACCCGTTGCGGGATGCGGAAACCGCTGCTGCAACACCTTCAGGATCCGTGCCGGCCACAATGACGTCATAACTGTCTTTAGGAACCTCCACCGTTTTCACATCAGTAAGCTTTTGGGGTACGCCTGTACGGCCTTCGTACGCCTTTGTGCTTTCCGATTTCCACCAATACAAACCGCTGGCTCCTGCCGCAATCAACACCATCAGCGCCAGTAACAAAACATATCCTTTTGCGCTGCCGCCATTGGAAATTCTCGCTTTTACCGCCATACAACACCTCTTAATCATGTAATAAAGAAAATGTAAGTTCCAAATTATGCCTCGGAAGTCAGCCATAGGGGGACAGACAGTGCGTTTATACGTAAACGGGCGCAAATGGTTTCAAAAAATTACATCTTTTTCACCGCAACATCGTAAGCTTCATTCAAAAGTCGAATTTTTTTGCCGATATATTCCTTATAGGCCTGATTATAGACAGACGGCTCTTTCGGATTTGGGAAACGCTCGATACGCTGCTCGAAGCCGTCCTCGTGTGCTACCTTGGGAAACAACACCTTGCTTACCGCTCCGCAGCCAAGCCCGATAATGGTCTGCCGCTCTTCCATCATCAAAATATTGTACAAGCTTTCAAAGCCCTCCAAAGAATAACCTACATTCTCTTGGTTGCCGAGAATATTTTTTTGCCGATACATGTAATACGGCTTATAACCGTTACGCTCCGTCCACTCCGAAGCAGCCCGGATCATTTCAGTAATCTCGTCTCGCTTGGCCACCTCATAATCGTCCTTGTTCTTGGTCATCCGGGAAGCGCGCTTGAACGACAGCGTGTGCACCGTAAGCGACTCCGGCATCAGCTTCGCCGTTTCATCCAACGTCCGCTGCAGCTCATTCATTCCTTCATTGGGCAGCCCGATAATCAGATCCATATTGATGTTGTTCATGCCGAGCTTACGGGCCAGCTTGAAGGTGTCAATCGTTTCTGTCACGGTGTGATGACGCCCGATCGTGTCCAGTGTCGCCTGGGTGAAGCTCTGCGGGTTGATACTGATCCGGTTTACCTTCCAGCGCTTCATCACCTCGATCTTGTCCTCGGTAATCGTATCGGGACGTCCCGCCTCGACGGTCAGTTCACGCACTTTATCAATCGCGGGAAACGCTTCATGCATCGCAACGAACAACGCGTCCATCTGCTCGGCGGTAATGCTCGTCGGAGTGCCCCCGCCCCAATATATCGTAGTGATCGCAACACCGGCTTCGCGCATCCAGCGTCCCATTTCGCGAATTTCATAGTGCAGCCCCTCCAGAAAAGCTTCGACAGATCCGTTGCTGCCCCGGATGTCATAAGCCGGAAAAGTGCAGTAAGCGCATTTGGTCGGGCAAAAAGGGATGCCGATATAAATGCTCACCTCGCGTTCCAGACGGAACAAATCCGGAATCACCCTAAGCTGACGTTCGGCAATGCCTGCAAGCAGTTCCACCTTAGCCTCCGAAACCAAATATTCGTCACGCAGGATCTGCTTGCAGCTCTCGATGCTTTTGGTCATCATCATGTTGTGCATCAGCTTGGTAGGTCTAACGCCGGTAAGCGTCCCCCAGGCCTGTTCCATCCCCGTATAATCGCCAAGCACTTTCAGGAGGCCATAGCCGACGGCCCGCTTCACGGAACGTTTAACCCCTTCGTCACCGGACTTTATTGCCCGGCTGTGCCGGTTTTCATAGGTTTGTCCGCCGATTCTGTCGACCATCCGCACGTAGGCCGTCATCATCCCGTCCGACGTATCCGCTTGCACCTGGATGAGCATGTGCAGCCGCGCATCGGACGCAGGCTCGTATACCGCCTCGACTTCATCAAAGAACAGCTTACAGATATGGAATATCTCCGTCGTCTGCCCTTCAAAGCCAATCCGTTCAAATTCGATCTTCATCCATCATCCCCCTGCCATGATGAAATATTGACAAAACAAAAGCCCCATCCGGAGCCCTTTTTCGTTTGCTTTAGTTCTGGAACACGCCCGCGGTTTCGAAGGGTTAGCGGGAAGTTTTGCGCATGGTCCGCTTAAGCTGCTCGCTTACGGAAGAAAAGGCTGAGCCCGCTTCGCCATCAGCAAGCCCGGAAGGCAGCAGCGCAGCCGCTTCTTCCGTACGTCCAGAACCCAAACTCAATTGGAGCTCGGGCAATAACATCCGTTGTTCTTTTGGAGATCGGTACATGGTATGGAGTCAGCTCCTTATTTAGATACGAATCGGCAACAACTACGCCATGTCCCCATTTTCCCCAAAACCTTACGGACTTATCCTTCCTGCCCGGCAAAGCGCGGTTAGGCTTGCCTGCTTTCCACAATCAAAGTCACCGGCCCGTCATTCACGAGCGATACGTCCATCCTCGCTCCAAAGCGTCCCGTTTCCACCTGAAGCCCCCGCTCCCGCAGCAAATCGTTAAACCGGTCGTACAGCGGCTCGGCGTGTTCGGGACGCGCAGCTCCCATAAAATTCGGGCGGCGTCCTTTGCGGCAGTCCCCGTAAAGGGTAAATTGCGAAATCGAAAGCACCTGCCCTCCCGTCTCCAGCACGGAAAGATTCATCCTGCCGGCCTGATCGTCAAAAATACGCAATCCGGCCACTTTCTCCGCGATATAGGCGGCATCCTGTTCGGTATCGCCGTCGGCAATTCCGACGAGCAGCACCAGCCCGTGAGAAATCTTGCCCACGGTTTGGCCGTCCACGGTTACCGCGGCGTTCTTGCTGCGCTGCAATACGACTCTCATGTATCAACAATCTCCGTTTCCTATCGTAGTAGATCGCGGGTCAAGCCTGCATAATGCGCTGAACCGAGTATACATCCTTGATCCGCTTGATTTTCTCGACAACCGAATGCAAATGATCAATGTTCTTGATCAGGATCGTCATGTGGATCATCACCATCTTGTTCTTGTCCGAGCGCCCGGATACGGCGGATATCGTCGTTTTGCTCTCGGACACGACCTGCAGCACTTCGTTGAGCAAGCCGCGCCGGTCATGGCCGGTAATTTCAATCTCCACGTTATAGTTGGCTTCGACATCCTCCACCCACTCGACCTCAATCACGCGGTTTCCTTCATCGCTGAACTCGGGCGAAGGAATATTCGTACAGTCATCCCTATGGACGGAGACCCCGCGGCCGCGGGTAATATATCCGATAATCCTGTCGCCCGGAACCGGATTACAGCAGCGGGCAAAACGGACAAGCAGGTTGTCCACGCCCTTGACCCGAACTCCGTTCGTCGGACGGCCTTTGCGCTCCTTCTCCGCAGGAGCTTTCATCTCCTTGACTTCGGAGGTGAGCAGCGCTTGCTGCTGCGCTTCCTGGGCCTCTTTGCGGATCTTCTCCGTCAAGCGCGTAACGATTTGCGCCGCCGTAATCCCGCCGAAGCCGACAGCAGACAGCATATCCTCTACTTCCTGGAAGTTGAATTTGTGGGCAACCTCCAGCATCTCATCGTCTTTCATCAGCGCGGATGGCTCCAAACCAAGCCGCTTCAGCTCGCGTTCGATCATCTCCCGGCCCTTTAAGACATTTTCCTCACGCCGCTCCTTCTTAAACCATTGGCGGATTTTCGAGCGCGCATGAGACGATTGGGCCAGCTTTACCCAATCCTGACTCGGGCCGTACGAATGCTTGGAGGTGAGAATTTCCACAATGTCGCCTGTTTTAAGCTTATGATCCAGAGGCACAATTCTTCCGTTCACCTTGGCACCGATCGTCCGGTTGCCGACCTCCGTATGGATCCGGTAAGCAAAATCCAGCGGTACGGATCCCGCGGGCAGCTCGATGACTTCCCCTTTCGGCGTGAAAACGAAAACCAAATCGGAGAAAAAGTCCATTTTGAGCGATTCTACAAACTCCTGGGCATCCTGCGTCTCGTTTTGCAGCTCAATAATCTCACGAATAAAATGCATCTTATCTTCATAGCTGCCCGACGGTACGTTTGTACCCTCCTTATACGCCCAGTGAGCCGCAACCCCGTATTCGGACGTACGGTGCATTTCGAATGTACGGATCTGCACCTCCAACGGTTCGCCTTTGGGGCCAATGACCGTCGTGTGCAGCGACTGGTACATGTTCGGCTTCGGCATCGCGATATAGTCTTTAAACCGGCCCGGCATCGGCTTCCAGAGCGTATGAATAATGCCTAGCGTCGCATAACAGTCCTTAATATTGTCCACGATGATCCGCAGAGCAAGCAAATCGTATATCTCGTTGAACTGCTTGTTTTTTACGGTCATTTTTTTATAAATACTGTAGATGTGCTTCGGCCGGCCGGAAATATCTCCATCGATCCCCATCTCATGCAGTTTGTCGCGTACCGTGGAAATCACGTCATTGATATATTGTTCCCGTTCGGCCCTCTTCTTCTGCATCAGGTTGACGATCCGATAGTACTGCTGCGGATTCAAGTAGCGCAGTGCGATGTCTTCCATCTCCCACTTGATCGCCGATATGCCGAGCCGGTGCGCGATCGGGCAAAAAATCTCCAGCGTTTCGTCGGCAATGCGCCGCTGCGCTTCCTCCGACTGATGCTTCAGCGTACGCATGTTATGCAGCCTGTCCGCCAGCTTGATCAAGATGACGCGAATATCCTGAGCCATGGCGACGAACATCTTGCGATAATTTTCATTCTGATGCTCTTCCTTGCTTTTGAACTTGATCTTCTCCAGCTTGGTCAGCCCGTCAACGATCATCGCACATGTCGCGCCGAACTTCTCATGTACAACTTCCAAAGAAACGGTCGTATCCTCCACCACGTCATGAAGCAGTGCGGCAATCACCGAAGTCGTATCCATCTGCATATTGACGAGAATGTCAGCCACCGCGAGCGGATGCAAAATATAGGGCTCCCCGGATTTGCGCACCTGCCCGTAATGGGCCTGATCGGCAAACTCGTAAGCCTCGCGTATCCGGTTCAAATCATACTCTTTTAAATATGTGGATGCCTTCTCAAGAAGCTGCTCTATCCCCATCCGTCCATCCATTCCCTTAAATTGATTTTAATCCATTATGCCCTTGGAATAGGCTCTCCGTCAAGAAAATACGGGACAAACCGACATTTTGCGCGCCAAATAGAACCAGCTTAGCCGTTTTCTCTTAAACGCAAGCGATTTCAATGGCAATGAAGGCCATGCATCCTGCTTTTTTTCGGGCACAAAAAAACAGCTCACTGTCTTCTGACGGTGCGCTGTCTGCCGTTTGGGTCAAAGCTCTTTTATCGCCTCGGTCACCAGGGTACGACGCTCTTCGATATATTTGCGAATGAACTGCATTTCCCCGTCAAACACATGAATAGGCCATTTCCTTACCGGCTCCCATTTCATATAAGGCTTGATTTGGTTATGCATGGATTCGGCAGCCGGAAGAATCCGGGATACGGTAAACTCGGTTTGCAGCAGCTTGACCAACAGCCGTTTGTATTTCCTGCGTACTTCAGCATATTGCAGCAGCTTGCGTGTCAGCCGATTATAGCCCGTAATTCGTACCAAATCACTGCCGCAAGGCTTTCCGTAACAGTTGCGGCCCCATGTTCCCTCATAATCCCATGGAATCATCCTGTATTTTTGCGCAGCCCTATGACGATATATCGCATAGTTTTGTTCGAATCCGTCGTAATTCCCCGTCAGCACAGCTCCGGCAAGCCATCGCAGATAATTATCGATATCGATTCTGCGATACAGATAAGCCTTCAGTTCATGGGCGCCTTTCGTTGTATTCAGCCGATGGATGAACCTTTTCAGCTTCCGCCTGTCCGCAGGGTTGCCCATGATTTGCTGATAGCCCGAGAACAGCTCCGCCTTCCTCCGTTTCGATCCGGGCTTTAGCAGATCGAAATTCGCATGATCGTTCACCGCATAAAAGAGCGATTGAACAGAGATTCCCCGCTTGCGAAAGAACGACCGGTCCACCCCCTCGATTTCGAGGTAAACGCCTAAGCACACCCCGTTAACAAAAAGCAAGCAGTGCTTCGTCGCCGGGCCCGGAACACCAATCCAATTGAAAAACCGGAAAGAAAGCGCATTGCGAATCAGGGAGGGATCGTCATATTCCGCGTTGTAATGATACGTTTTGCCTCCGCGTATTACCTCGTACGAACGCTTCGGGTACTCCCGCGTATGTCCGCCCCGATAACGGATTTGTATGTTCGCCTTGTTCCCGCCCGCCGTCATGACCGCTTGAACATACCGGTCGCTCCATACATTCTTTTGCAGCTGCTTCAGCTGCTGACTTCCGATCACAATATGCTTTGCCGGCAATTCCCCAGCCATCCTTTAGTTCCGCCTTTCCTTGGGAAAGACAAAAAACCTATTCGTAAGGAATAGGCTTTTTGTGCTGCTTTAGGATATTCGCCCTGAAGAACTTCTGCCACGGCATCTGTCACGCCCGGCGCGATTTCAAGGATGGCGAATGGATGGACACGCTGTTTATATCAATATTGCACCAGCGAGAGCACTTCGATGCCCTCCAGCTTCTCTCTTCCCTTCAACTCCAGCAGTTCAATCAGAAAAGCCGCGCCGACAACTTCGCCGCCAAGCTGCTTGACCAGATTTATCGAAGTCGCGATTGTGCCGCCCGTAGCGAGAAGATCGTCTGCAATCAGCACTTTTTGTCCCGGCGCAATGGCATCTTTATGCATGGACAATTTGTCTTTGCCATATTCAAGAGCATAATCCGCCTCGATCGTTTCACCCGGCAGCTTTCCGCTTTTGCGGATCGGGATAAAGCCTACGCCCAGCGCCACGGCCAAAGGAGCTCCAATGACAAATCCGCGCGCTTCCGGGCCGGCAATACAATCGATCTGAATGCCTTCCAGACGTCTTGTCATTTCGGCGATCACTTCCCTGTATACCTTTCCGTCCTTTAGCAAAGTGGTAATATCCTTAAAGCTGATCCCCGGCTGAGGAAAGTCCTCAATCACTCGAATATGTTCCTTGAAATTCATATGATTCCCTCCAACATGGTTTGGGTTTGCTTATGCCGGGCAAAGAGCCTTGACAGCAGTTCCTTTGCTGACGAGTACATCAGTTCCTGCTCCACATCCTGCCGCTTCATCCGGCTTTGATAAAGTAAAGAAGCGGTCAAATCCTTCTTCTCCGTTGACTCAATGATCCTATAGCCGTCACCCAGAGATTCCATCAAGTCCAATTCTGTAAATACATCCAATATGAAACGGGTCAGCGGAAGCGGCACTCCGGAACGCCTGGCTGTCCATTCTGCGCTCGCGGGTTTCGGCTTCAATGCCATGACCGCGCCGTAAACCGATTTAAACATATCCCGGCCGGGTAAGATCCCGGATTGCTTATCTTCTTCCGTGCCGCCGAAAGCGGCGTAATACCGCTGAACCGATGCGGCCTCCGCCGCCAGAGCGTCAAGCTGCTCCATTCGATCCGGCAGCGAATACAGCATCACATCGTGCGCCTCGGATAATGCGTTGTCCTTGGCGGCCTCATTGCACGGACGGAACCGGCCGTGCAATGAGGCACACCAGAGAGCAAAGCCGGCTCCGGACAGTTTCAGGTTAGGGGGCGGCTCCGGACCGAACACCACCACGGCCGGCGGCCGTCCAGGTCCCTGAGGGTGCCGTTTAAGCCGTCCGCACAGCTCCGACAGCTTCCGGTCGGGCCTTGGCGTCCCGCGCCAATCAAACAATTGGACGCGATGAACCCCCAAGTCTTGAATCATGATCTGAGGCCGCTGCACCCCGTTCCATTCGTTGACGGACAGCTCGCCAAGAACGTCGATGGAGGCGGTTGGGGAAATCCATTCAGCCAGCCGCCCTTTGCCGAAGCCGACGGCATCTACAGCAGCGGCCGTCTCGTTTCTTGCGCACTGCAAGGACAGCTTCAAGTGCTGCTGTTCTTTCCCTATCGTACGCATATCTTTTAGCGCCAGTTCCTTGAATACGAACCGGGGTGAAGGATTGCCCATGCCAAACGGACCGAGCAGCTCCAATTGGCGGATGCTTTCCAGATCGACTTCGCTAAATTCACAAAGCATGTCCGCATGCATCACGGGAATAAAATCCTCCGGAGCGAGCCACTCCATCGCCAATGCCGACATTCGCCGCGCAAGCTCAGGCAGATGCTCCCGCGCCAGCGTCATTCCGGCAGCCATTTGGTGGCCCCCGTAATGCTCCATCAGATCCTGGCAATGGGTAAGCGCCCGGTACATATCGAACCCGGCTATCGAACGTGCAGAGCCTTTCGCCATCCCCGTTTCTTTGTCGATCCCCAGTATGATTGTCGGAAGGTAATATTTGTCGACGATTTTCGAAGCAACAATACCGATGACGCCGACATTCCAATCCTCCTGGGCAAGCACAATCGCCTTGGGGAGTTCTCCGTCCACGCTGCGCTGCTCTTCGACCATCGCAACGGCCTGTTTTGCCATCTCGTCCACGATGCGCTGCCGTTCTTTGTTCAACTGGTCCAATTCAACCGCAAGTTCTTCCGCTTCCTGCTCGCTGGTCGCCGTAAGCAGTCTTACGGACGTATCCGCACTGAGCAGACGCCCGCTTGCATTAATGCGCGGAGCAAGAGCAAAACCGATATGAGTGGAATTTACGTCCTTCAGCGGGATTCCCGCCACACGAAAAAGCGCCCGGATACCAAAATTCGCAGTCTGCCGCATCCGCTCCAGTCCTTGCTTGACAATGATGCGGTTTTCTTCCGTCAGCGGCATCAAATCAGCTACTGTCCCAATCGCCGCAAATTCCAGCAGCTCTTCCGGCCAACGTCCCAAGACCGCTTGCGCCAGCTTCAGCGCCACGCCCACGCCTGCAAGCTGCTTGAACGGATAAGGACACCCGGGCTTCTTGGGATTGATGATAGCATACGCCGGCGGCAGCACATCCGGCGGTTCGTGATGGTCGGTGACCACCACATCAAGACCAATCGAATTGGCATATGCAATTTGCTCCACAGCGCTGATCCCGGTATCCACGGTTACGATCAGCTTGACTCCCTGCTCTTTAGCCGCGTCCAACGCGGCGATATTCAGTCCATATCCTTCATAGATCCGATGGGGTATGTAATAGTCAAAGCGGCAGTTCATTTGTCGCAGCAGATGAACCATCAGTGTCGTGCTGCTTACTCCGTCCGCGTCGTAATCACCGTACACACGGATCTTCTCGCCGGACTCCATGGCCCGGCGAATACGTTTTACAGCATCGGCCATACCATCTAAAAGGAACGGATCATGGGTCTGATCCGTTCCTCCATGTAAAAATCGGGCGGCATGTCCGATATCCGTCAAGCCTCGTACCGCAAGCAGACGGGCAATGAGCGGCGAAACATTCAATGCTTGGGAAAGCGCATCTGCCGCTTTTGGATCTACGCTGCCGATACTCCATCTGGCTTTTGTTGGTAGCATGCCTTCCCTCCCATCATTTAGTGAAGCAGTGTAGGCATTTCGTCGGCCTGCAAGTCATGATTTTTGTATGGATATCCGGGATCGTACGGGCTCACATGAACAAAAACGTCAGATACATGAATAAAACGCTTCATCAGTGTAAATTTGATAATCTTCGCGATATCGTGGCCTTCCTGAATGCTGATTCGGGGGTTTACGCTGATTTTGATCTCGACGATGACGTAATGGCCGTGTTCCCTTGCGCGCAAATCATCGATCGTGATGACTCCCTTCACGCGCTGAACCGTATCAAGCATCTCCGCCGAATCCTCTTGATGCAGCTCATGGCCGTGCTTGTCATGTAACGATTCTATCAGAAGTTGATATCCCGTGCGAACGATAAGCCCCCCAATGACCAGCCCGGCCAGCGGATCAAGATAATAAAGCGCAGTATTTCCCAGGTAATAGCCAAGCAGCGCACCCGAGACACCGATAAACGCGGCAATGGAGGCATACAAATCAGAGCGGTGCTTGCTTGCGCCGGAGGTTCGTTCATGTCCGGAAAGCTTTTTGTCCCTCCGGTATTTAAATTGAAACAGTGCTTCCTTAACCGCAATAGAGATAACGATAATGATCAGAGCGAAGGCCTCAGGCGCCTTGTCGACACCGTAATAAACCGATTTTATGGAAGAAATACCCGTTTCCAGGCCCAAAATAAGCAGCAGTACCGCGATCAGGATTGACCCTTTCGATATGGCTTTGATCTGCCCGTAATCAAGGTCTCCATCCGAAAACCTTTTGGCGGCGGGGCGTAAACCCGCGATGGAGCTGAATGCATCCGATGCGGAATGGAGCGCGTCCGCAATCAACGCTTTACTTTGTGACAAATATCCTGCCGTGCCCTTCAAGACCGCCAAGGCGAGATGGCCTGCTATACCGATCCGCACGTGGGCGGCCGCTTGTTTGCTTCGTTCTTCCGTCATGGGGCCACTCCTCCATGATATTGTAGAAAGGCCGCCGAAACTCGCCGTTTCGCGCGGCCGCGCTTGCTAAACCGCTTAAGCTGCGGCTTTCTTGTTAGCACCTAACGTCTTGGATTTCAATACCAGCCAGATCGGGCTTGCGATAATGATGGAAGAATACATACCGCTTATAAGCCCGATAATCATGGCAAGCGAGAAAAGGCGAATGGATTCGCTTCCCATAACGAACAGCAGCACCGCCGCAATCAGGACGGTCAGCACCGTATTGATAGAACGAGTCATCGTTTGCCAAATACTGCGGTTAACGATCTGGGACAAATCGTCAAAGGTCTTCACCTTGGCAAACCGCATGTTTTCACGAATTCGATCGAAAATAACGATCGTATCGTTAATAGAGTAACCGATAACGGTCAGTACGGCCGCGACAAACGGCAAATTGACCTCTAACTGGAAAATGGAGAATATAGCTATGACCATAAACGCATCATGAAGCAGTGCGGCGATCGCTCCAACAGCAAAACGCCATTCAAAACGAATGCTTACATAAAGCATAATCCCCAAGCTGGCAATCAATACCGCATAAATAGCTTTCAGCGCCAGTTCTTTGGCTAATTCCGTATCCACCGTGTTTTCTTCCTTGGAAATTTGATCCCCGAATGCCGTTTTGAAGCTGGCCTCGATCTGATCGATTTCCTGGGTAGTGAGCACCTTATCGAAACGCAGCGTGACCCGGTCCCCGGCCGCTCCTCCAACAACGGGGGGTGTCGCTGTCTCCAGACCGGCGCTTCTGACGAGTTCAACAGCTTGCGACTGCTGAATCGCCTTGCCTCCCGTTGAGATATCAAGCGTCGTACCCGCTTTGAAATCGACCCCGAGGTTCAAACCGAATATCAGCATCATAACGATTCCGATGACGGTGATGGCTATTGAGATGCCAAAAAATTTCCTGCGGTGCTTCATTAAATCATATTTGGCGTTATAGAGCATTGATTTCGGACTCCTTTACCCCAAAATAAGCTGGTTTTTTTACAATGTTGCTGCGTACGAGAAGGGTTAACAGCCATCTTGAGAAGAAGACGTTCGTCAATACGCTCACCAAAATGGTAAAAATCAGTGTCAGTGCAAACCCTTGAATCGCGCCCGTTCCAAGGAAATAAAGTACAGCTCCGGCAAGAATTGTCGTAAGATTGGCATCCAGTATGGTACGGAACGAGTGACGGGAGCCCGCTTTCAGCGAGGACATAATGCTCTTGCCGCTGCGCAGTTCTTCCCTGATCCGCTCATAGGTAATAATGTTGGCGTCCACCGCCATTCCGACCCCCAGAACAAATGCGGCGATGCCCGGAAGCGTCAATGTGGCCTTCATCAGGTAGGTGACAAGCAGCATTAACCAGATAAAAGTCACGATGGTGATGGATGCAACCAATCCGGGCACCCGGTAATACACGATCATGAACAAAACGATCAATATGGATGCGATGATGCTCGCTTTAACGGTTTGCTGCAGCGACAGCTGGCCAAGCGATGCCCCGACGGATTGCGTATACTTTTCCGTAAGCTTTAGCGGAAGCGCGCCGAGGTTGATCGTGTCGGCAATTTTCTTTGCTTCTTCGTACGTGTAGTTGCCGCTGATCGTGGCCGTGCCGTCCGTCAGTACCTGGCGTACGATCGGAGCCGATAGCTCCACCTCGTCCAAATAGATCGCAAGCGGCTTCCCAAGCAGCTTCTGCGTCACCTGACGAAATTTCTCGGGATCTTTTACTTTAATATTAACGAGCGGTCTGTTCGCCTCGTCGAAGCCGAGTTTGGCGGCACCGACTTCAAAGTCGCTTCCAACCATTTCCTTGGTGCCATCCGGACCGCGGAAAGACAGCTCCGCAGGCTTCTTCAATATCTCCCGGACCTCGGCTTCATTCTCAATACCGGCGAGCCGCACACGAATCCGGTCTTTTCCCTCCGTAGTCACTTCTGGCTCGCTTACCTTCTGAGCGTTTGCCCTCTGTTCGATGCTCCGGGCGGTTTCAAGCAGCGACTCCTTGGTCACCTGCTGTCCCGGTTCAACCGGTTCGGCAACGTACAGGATTTCAAAACCGCCTTTTAAGTCAAGACCCAACTTTATATTGCTTACAAGATGAGGACTCGTCCAAATGGCTGCAGCGAAGACGATCGCTACACTCACGAAAAACGCCACGATTCTTTTGATGTCCATAGCTATCTCCTTCCAAACTCAATATTCCTATTATACCTACCTGCGAAAATCGAGTCAATTTAAGGAGAGCTGTAGCAGATAGGGGGAGCAGTGCAAAAAAAGAAGCCCATTTATCATCGAAAATGGGCGTTGTCCTTATATATGCTCATCGTCATCCAATTCATAAATTGCGTCACTTTGAGAGACAGGATATCGTTCACGATCCGGTGCAGCGGCGGGATGCCGGTCTTGTTGTATTTGTCGCTTACGCATTCCCAAATTTCCTGGCCGGTCACATGCTCGTAACCGAGCATACGGAATTCCTGAGCTTTACTGCGGCATAGATCTTCAATCACCCGGTTCAATTCCTCGTCTTCCCCGGTTCCTTCTTCTCCGGTACCGGAGCTGCTCGCATCTGATTCTTCCTTTTCTGCTTCCGCGTCTTCGGCCGACGGCCGTTTTGTATCGTGCTCCGCCATTTCTTGCTCCCCGGCTTCCGCTGCGGCCGCCATGTAATGAAGCTCCATATAAGGCACCATGCTTTCGGCCTTCCTTTCGGAAGCCGAATCCGCCGCTTCCTCCGGACCTTGTTCATCCGGTTCCGGGTCTATGCCGCTATGACCCGGCTTCCATTCGTCTTTATCCATCCAGCATCCCTCCCGCATGCGAAGCCTTGTCTTAACTACCTATTCGCTGCCGCCGTTCGTTTTCCTGCCGCCGCCGGTATTTCCGCACTCAGAAAAATTGTTGCATGCGCAAGGACAGGTTATGCATATCCATTTAGTAACACCAGGGTCCAAGCCCATGGGAAAGAAAGAAGGTCATTCCCTTGACAAAACAATCGTTTATCAAAGGTACGCTCATATTGCTTGCAGCCGGTATCATTAACCGTATCCTGGGGTTTATTCCGCGGATAGCCCTTCCCAGGGTCATAGGTCCCGAAGGCATCGGTCTCTATCAAATGGGCTGGCCATTCCTCGTGGTTATACTTACCGTCGTAACGGGCGGGATCCCGATTGCGGTGGCCAAGCTGGTCGCCGCCGCCGAAGCGGAAGGAAACGAGGCGCGTGCCAAAAGCATATTTCGCTTGGCCCTTGCCGTGGCTCTCTTACTCGGCATCCTGTTTACGGCAGTGATCTTCTTTGGCGCGCGCTGGATCACCGACCACCTGTTTACCGACCCGCGCGTATACTTTACGTTCCTGTGCATGACGCCAATCGTTCTCTTTGTCGCTGTATCCTCTGTCTTTCGCGGATATTTTCAAGGACGCCAAGATATGATTCCGACAGCGCTCTCTCAAGTCATGGAAACCATCGTTCGGATCATAACCGTTCTGGCCTTCGCTTATTGGATGCTTCCTTACGGGATCGAATACGCCGCTGCCGGAGCGATGGTCGGGGTGGTGGCGGGAGAAATTTGCGCCCTGCTCGTCCTGATCCTGTATTACCGCCAGAGCCGCAAGCAGCGCACGCCCCGCGGACAAATCGGTTCCCACCGCTCGCTTTCACGTATCGCCAATCTGAAGCAGATCTTTAAGCTGGCTGTCCCCATCACCGGGAGCAAGCTGGTGGGCTCGGGTTCATACTTTCTGGAATCGGTTCTGATCGTCCAAAGCCTGGCCATGGCCGGTATCGCCACAGGGCTCGCGACAGCGCAATACGGAGCGCTGCAAGGGATGGTCATTCCCGTACTCATGCTGCCGAGCGCCCTTACTTTCTCGCTTGCCGTATCGCTGGTGCCGTCGTTATCGGAAGCCGCCGCCAAGAACGATATGCTCACCATTCATATGCGGCTGCACCAATCGCTAAAGCTCGCTTTGGTAACGGGCGCCCCCTTCGCGGTATTAATGTACGTTCTGGCCGAACCGATATGCTTATATATGTATGGTCAGCCCGGAGTCGGTTCCATGCTGAAGATGATGGCCCCGGCTGCCCTGTTCATTTACTTCCAGGCCCCGCTTCAGGCCGCCTTGCAGGCGCTCGAAAGACCCGGAAGCGCTCTAATGAATACGCTCATCGGGTCAGCAGTCAAGCTGTCGCTGATCTATTTTCTGGCCAGCCGTCCTGAATACGGAATCTTGGGTGCCGTCATTGCCATTACGGTCAATATTATGCTCGTTACAACCCTGCACTGGCACAGCATCGTACGGCTTCTGCATTTCCGGATGCAGCTTTCCGATTTCATAAAAGCAGCCTTCTGCATGGCGGGCACGGCATTCGCAAGTCACACCGTCATGCAATCGAATTGGATCTCAGATGGTTTTGCTCGCTTTTTTGCCGCATGTATCATCGGTATGATCATCTATCTGCTTTTGGCCATCCTGGTGAGGCTCATCGACCGAAATGATTTGTTCCGTGTCATCTGGCTCGGCAAAAGGTTCGTAAAGTAAAGCTGTACGCCGCATTTTATTTTTTTTTATCGATAAACCATTTGCCCCGATGATCGATCGAGCAAAAAAATACTTCTTTAAAATCCTTTACCCCTAAAGACTGCAGCTCATGCTTCAGCCAAAACCTTGTTTTTCCCAGCTTCTGAAGACTCTCGTCCTGCACTTTTCCATCCATGATCAGCGGAAGCGGCAGGCCTTCATAACGAATGGACGCCTGTCCTGTCGAGGAGCGATCCAGATGATCTTTCTTTTCCGAGATCGTCAGCTTGCCCGAAGGCTCCAGAACGGCAAATTCCACATCGGCCACGTTCATCACCTTATTCTCACGAAGCTGAAGCAGCAGATCGTCAAGATTGTAGCGCTGCTTGCGCATCTCTTCACGGTTCAGCTTGCCGCCGTCAATGATGGCCGACGGCTTGCCTTCAAACCACCGGCGTAATTTCTCGCTTTTCAATGAAATATACGCAATGAGAAGCTGGACAGCCACGAGCGTCACCATGGGAAGAATCCCTTCCAGCATCGGCTTGTTCAAGTCCTCCAGCACGAACACGGCAATCTCCGCGATCATAATGGAAATGACAAGGTCGAAAACAGACAGCTTGCCTATTTCCCTTTTCCCCATAATCCGCATCATCAAGAACACGATCAGATAGACCAAGACTGTTCGAACAAATAATGTCCATATCTCCATTGGCTCTTCCTCCCGGTTACTCTTCAGGGAATATTTTGACCTTGGCCGCTGCTTGTCATGCGGGAGAATTGTTGGTAATTGCCTGAGGAACCTGTACTATTTTCTGGTACATGCCCATACAATGGGAGTGAAGCAGCGAGCTTGCGGTGCAGCGCCTCTTGTCCCGGCGAGCAGGAGCGAGCTTGCAGCCCTGAACCATACTTCAGGGGATCACGGATCGGATTAGGAGGAATGAGGTGACTATGAAAAAATCACCCTTGTTATCCGGATTAACGTATGCTGTCGGTGTTATGCTGATCGGCACGCTGATCGCCTCGCTCATCTTGCTCGCAACCGATATTCCGGAAGACTCTTGGCGCAAAACAACCTGGATGATTCATAGTTTGGCCATGCTGATCGGAGGGATGGTATCCGGAAAGCGAAGCGGCAGCAGAGGCTGGTATCAAGGCATACTGCTCGGAGCCTTGTACGTCGCCGTGGTTTGGCTGGTCGGCTTTTTGGCTTATGACTCGGGGCTTACAAAGGACACGTTGATTTTGGCGGGATTGGCGGTGCCGTCCGGAGCCATCGGCGGTATGATCGGGGTGAATTTGAAACGGTGATTTAAATTAAATAAAAGCCCGTGCCTCGCGTCAATCGCGATAGAACGGGCTTTTATTTGCGGCGGGATATCCCGCTGCCAAGTTGTTTTATTCCGCCGAACCTGACGAGCTCTGTACGGTGTTCACCGCAGAACGTTCGAATGTCAGCTTTGTCACGTCATTGACGCGCAGGATGACCGTATCGTCCGTCAGTTCGATAATCGTACCATGCAAACCTCCAATGGTAACGACCTTGTCCCCTTTTTTCAAATTGCTCAGCATCATATTGCGTGCCTTCTGGCGTTTTTGCTGAGGACGAATAAGTAAAAAGTACAGGACGACAAACATCAAAACAAGCGGACCGTAAGTAACCAAGTATCCCTCGATTCCCGGTGCCGCTGCAGCATCACTTGCCGCTAACCACATTAACTTTTCCCCTTTCTTGTAATATCTATGTAATATTGGTTAAAACCCTTTGCTGTTTTCGTCGATTCCGTATCGGGCGAAGAACTCGTCGCGAAAATCAAGCAGCCGGTCCTCGCGAATCGCCTGGCGCACCCCACGCATCAACTCTAATAAAAAATGGAGGTTATGATACGTCGTAAGCCGGATACCGAACGTTTCATCGGCCTTAATCAAGTGACGGACGTAGGCGCGGGAATAGTTGCGGCAGGTGTAACAGGAACATTCCGGATCAAGCGGGCCGAAATCTTCCGCAAATTTGGCATTTCGGATCACAAGCCTTCCAGAGCTGGTCATCACGGTCCCGTTACGGGCAATGCGCGTCGGAAGAACGCAATCGAACATATCGATGCCGCGAATGGCGCCTTCTATCAGCGCATCCGGGGAACCTACACCCATCAAATAACGGGGCTTGCCGAAAGGCAGCAGAGGAACAGTATAATCCAGCACCTCAAACATCAGATGCTTCGGTTCGCCCACACTCAGCCCTCCAATAGCATACCCCGGGAAATCCATGGAAGTCAACTCGGCGGCGCTTTGTTTGCGCAAATCTTCGTACATGCCCCCTTGAACGATAGCAAAAAGCCCTTGCTCCTCCGGCCGGCTGTGCGCTTTCAAGCAGCGTTCCGCCCAACGGGTCGTCCGTTCCAGCGATTGTTTGGCATAGCTGTGATCCGCCGGATACGGAGGGCATTCATCGAAAGCCATAATAATATCGGCGCCGAGCGCATTCTGGATTTCAATCGATTTTTCCGGAGAAATAAACAGCTTGTCCCCGTTCAGATGCGAGCGGAACTGCACGCCTTCTTCGCTGATTTTGCGCATTTCGCTAAGACTGAACACTTGAAATCCGCCGCTGTCGGTCAGTATCGGCCTGTCCCAGTTCATAAACCGGTGCAGCCCTCCCGCCGCTTTCACGATGTCGTGTCCGGGACGGAGAAACAAGTGATACGTATTGCTGAGAACGATGTGCGCATCCATCTCCTTGAGTTCTTCGGGACTCATCGTTTTTACGGTGGCCTGTGTGCCTACCGGCATGAAGGCCGGAGTCTCCACGATCCCGTGCGGGGTATGAACCCGGCCGAGTCTGGCTCCGGATTGTTTGCACGTTTTGATATGTTCATAGGTGATAGCCATTAAAAATCACTTCTTTCCGGGCATTGCCTCGATCTAATAAATGAACATGGCGTCGCCGAAGCTGAAAAAGCGGTATTCCCGCTCCACGGCTTCTTTGTAAGCGGCCAGTACACGTTCTCTTCCTGCAAGGGCGCTGATCAGCATCAACAATGTCGATTTGGGCAAATGAAAGTTGGTAAGCAGCGCATCGACAATACGAAATGGGTAGCCGGGGTATATAAAAATACCTGTCCACCCCTTTCCGGACACCAAAGTACCGTCTTCTCGCGCGGCCGATTCCAGCGTTCTGGCCGAGGTCGTGCCTACAGCGACAACCCGTCCTCCCTTTTGCCTGGCCGCATTGACTACTTCGGCCGTCTTTTCGGAAACCTCATAATACTCTTTATGCATTTCATGCTCTTCCACGTTTTCGACGGAGACCGGCCGAAAGGTGCCCAGCCCGACATGCAGCGTAACATAGGCTAATTGTATACCTTTTTGTTCCAGCCTATGCAAATATTCCTCTGTAAAATGAAGCCCTGCCGTCGGCGCTGCAGCTGACCCCCGGTGTTTGGCGTACACCGTCTGGTAGCGCTCCTTTTCGGGAAGCTGTTCTTTAATGTAAGGCGGCAGCGGCATATGACCGAGCCTGTCCAAAATTTCATTAAAAATGCCTTTGTAGCTAAATTGAAGCACCCGGCTGCCCATATCGCCTTCGGATTCAACCGTGGCCGTCAGCAGCGGCGCAGAGTCTTGTTCGCCGGTTTCGCCGCCAAAATGAAGGCGTGCGCCCACTTTCAGCCGTTTGGCGGGACGGACCAGCGCTTCCCAGCGGTCCCCTTCCAACGGCTTTAGCAGCAGTACCTCCGCCTTTGCGCCCGTATCCGCCTTCACGCCAAAAAGCCGGGCTGGAATGACCCTTGTGTCGTTTAACACCAGCACATCCCCGGCTTGCAAATATTGCTCCAATTGTTCAAACCTGTGGTGGCCGATCCGTCCGGTGCGCTTATCGAGCGTCAGAAGCCGCGATGCCGTGCGATCGGCAAGCGGCGTCTGCGCAATCAGCGACTCGGGGAGATCGTAATCGAACAAATCTACCTGCATCGTTATCGTTTCATCCCTTGGAAATCGAGACCCCTATATAGTAAGTCTGGAGTATTTTGTGGTAATCGTAGCCGAGCTCCGCATACCCTTTGGCCCCCCATTGGGACATGCCCAAACCATGGCCAAAGCCGGTTCCCCGAAAAACAAACTGCGGGCTCCGGGTTGCAACCCGAACCGTTCCGTCCGCGTTCAGCAAGAACAGCTCCTCATCGCGGTGCTCCTGCACCGTCTGACCCCCTCCTGAAGTATAAACCGGCTGTGCGGAGGAGGATTGGGTACGAACGGTTCCGTCCGCTCCCAATATAGTATACCGTCCTGTTTCTTCAATTTCAAACTTCGTGCTGGGCAATCCTCCCAGAAGCGTCCGAAGCGCATCGGGATATGCGGCAGCCAGCGGCTGCCCGTTCGCCGCAACCTCAAGCGCCCTTCCGGAAACGCCGCGCTTCGTTACTTCCAGCCGTTGCAGCTCCCCGCCCGCGGTCATTGCGGAACCTAACCGCTTTTTCATCTCCGATGCCTCATAAGGCCCGCGAATCCAGGCATAGGCGTTGGATTCCGTTTCCTCGCCGATCACAACGAAACGGTCACGGACATCGACCTTAAACACCGCCGCATTGCCTGCATTATCCACATAAGGAGCCGGGCGGACATTCACCCCGTCCTGCACGGATTCGTAATAAGGCAGGCCTGCCGGGTTTTTCAGTCCCGTATCCCGTGCATAATCGGAATGAATATACCCGGACATGCCATTGGGAAGCACGATACGGTACCACTTCTTTTTGCCCTCTTCGGCTCCCTTATCCTGAGAAGAAACGCTTTTCAGGTAAGCTACTTCATTGCCCCATACCTCGGTGGAGTCTGCCGTTTGCCCGCCTGCATTGGAATAGTAAAGCGGATCGATCAGAGCATTGTTATAAGTCAGCACCTCTCCGGCCGTTGAATCGACCGCCTGGAGCGCAGCCGGAAATTCCACAGCCATGCCTTTGTAGGATTGATCCAGTGTCGTATCCGAAACATGGGCGATCTGATACTTCACGCCTTGCTTCAGCGCATAGGTGCGAGCGGCGACCGCCTGAGCCTTCAGCGCTTCTATAGGCCAAGCCGGGTTGAGCTCGGAGCCGAGAACCGCATACAAATACTGCTGGAAAGGCAGCTCATTGATCACGGCCAGCCTATGGTTGTGAAGAGACAGTTCGAGGCCGCCGCGGTACATCCGCCCAAAGCGCTCTTTGACATAGACTGCACCCTGAGGATCGTTGGAAGCCGCCCACAGCTTTGCGTTTCCGCCAAAGACCATTGCGGTCAGCGGCTGCGCTGCACTATCGGCATCGGCGGCAAGCTCCGTGCGCAGAAGCACATAGCCCTGAGCGGCATCCATCGGCGTCAATACTACCGCAGGCAGCGCCGCAGCGATTTGGGCCCTTAGTGCTTCAAGCCCCGCGCTGTCTGCGGCGCCGCCGACCAGCACGGCATAGCTTCCTGCGCTCAGCTGCGCTACGTTGGCGTCGAACCCGGCCTGCGCGATAGCTGCCGCCTGCGCCTGTGCTTCCGCGGCTGCGGCATACGTGCCCGCATTCCAGCGCAGCGGGCCCGCGAGTACCGCGCCCGGCCTCGCTGCCGCGGCTGCGGCCGCCTCTTCCTTGGTCGCGAAAGGACCAAGATATACGCGATAGGCCTGCTTGCCCCGCGCTGTGTTCTGCACGATGCCGGCATCGGCTCCGCCAGCCGCGGCCTGCTGCGCTTGTGTCCGGGCTTCAGCGGCGCTGGCCGTTTCCGGTAGCAGCGCATAATAGCCGTCCGCGGACACACGGACCTGTTCCTTCGCCGCCGCCTGATAGGCAGGCGTGACGCCCGCGGCTCCCCGCAGGCTCAGCGTCAGTCCGGCATCGGCGGACAGCGTCACGGCTGACGCACGGCTGACGTATTTGCCCGTATCAATAAACAGCGCGACACGGATCGTATCCAGCTTCGGTACGGCCGCTTGTGCTGCCGGAATGGCCGGCGCCGCAGCCAGAGCGGCTTCCGGCGCACCGATGCTTCCGGATAGCAGCAGCGCCGCCGCAGCCGTCATTTTCAATACGATGCCGCAAAGCGGTCGTACGGCCTGATTGGAAGCTCCCGAAGACGCTTCCTCCGACAAGAACGGCCGTTTGATACCTTTCATCATGAATATTCCCCTTTCCAACCGTACGGTTACTCGTCCCTCTCCGTCAGGTCAGGAACGGCTGGGCATAGGCAGCCCCAGATGCTTGCATGCGCTGGCCGTTACCATGCGGCCGCGCGGGGTGCGTTGAAGAAAGCCGATTTGCAGCAAATACGGCTCGTATACATCTTCGATCGTTTGGCTTTCTTCACCGATCGAAGCGGCTATCGTATCCAGTCCGACCGGGCCGCCCTGAAAGCCGAGAATAATGGCGCGGAGCATTTTATGGTCGATTTCGTCCAAACCGAGCGCGTCGACTTGAATGCTGGCAAGGGCCGCCCGGGTGATCTCCAGCGTGATGATGCCGTCCCCCTTGACTTGTGCGAAATCGCGGACGCGCTTCAGCAGCCGGTTGGCGATCCGTGGCGTACCGCGGGAACGCATCCCGATCTCGCGGGAGGCTTCGCCGATGATCTCAACCTGCAAAATGTCAGCGGTCCGGCTGACGATGTAAGAAAGTTCATCCACCGTATAGTACTCCAAGCGGCTTACGACGCCGAAGCGGTCCCTCAGAGGCGCCGACAGCAGCCCCACGCGGGTCGTGGCGCCCACAAGCGTAAACGGCGGCAGATCCAGCCTCACCGAACGGGCGCTGGGCCCTTTGCCGATGATAATATCGAGCGCATAATCCTCCATTGCAGGATAGAGCACCTCTTCCACCGTCCGGTGAAGCCGGTGAATCTCATCGATGAACAGCACGTCGCCTTCCTGTAAATTCGTCAGAATGGCGGCCAAATCGCCAGGACGCTCAATCGCAGGTCCCGATGTCGTGCGCAGATTGACGCCCAGCTCATTGGCGATAATGTTGGACAGCGTCGTCTTGCCCAGGCCGGGAGGGCCGTACAGCAGCACATGGTCAAGCGCCTCTTTGCGCATTTTGGCCGCCTCTATGTATACCTTCAAATTTTCCTTCGCCTGCGATTGGCCGATATATTCCGCCAAGTACCTTGGCCGTAGACTGAACTCCATCCCCTGGTCTTCCATCATCAGATTTGCCGAAATGATGCGGTCTTCCATCTTGCAGCTCCTTTCTCCGGGTTCAAGCCTGCCTGGCGGGCAAGCCCTTATCCGGGTGTTCTCATTTCATCAGGGATTGCTGATACAGCGCCTGCAGGGCCAGCTTCGTTACGGCATCCGCCGTTTCATCACCCTTGAGCTTCGGCTTGACGATTTGGCCAGCCCGGTCCGCTTCCGCTTCGGTGTATCCGAGCGCCAGCAGCGCCGCTTTGGCCTCGGCCCAAGCCCCGCCGCCTGCCAGGGCAGCCGCCGCAACCTCTATGCCGTGAACGGCAGAGCTTTCATCGGCAGAGGATAATGCCCCAAGCTTGTCCTTGAGATCAAGCACCATCCGCTGCGCCGTTTTCTTCCCGATTCCCGGAAGCTTCGTGAGAAACGCAAGGTTTTCCTGCCGTATGGCCGAAGCAATCACTTCCGGACGTCCGCCGGCAAGCACGCCGATGGCCACCTTCGGACCGATGCCGTTGACATCCAGCAGGAGGCGAAAGAGCGACTGCTCCTCCCGGGACGTAAACCCGAAAAGCAGGTGCGCGTCCTCCCGCACATGATAATGGATGTACATCGTGACTTCGCCGCCGTCCTTTCCAGAGGCTACGGCATAAGGATTGGCGCAAAAAACACGGTACCCCACGCCTTGCACGTCCAGCACGACGTAATCTGCTTCCCGGTGGGCTACCGTTCCTCTCAAAAAGTCAATCATCGTTTATAGGCTCCGTTCAATTTTTGTTGTAAAGCTGAGGAATGAGCGTGGCAGATCGCGACGGCCAGGGCATCGGCCACGTCATCGGGCTTGGGCACTGCGGTTAGATGCAGAAACATCCGCACCATCTCCTGCACCTGCTTCTTTTCCGCCTTTCCATAACCGACAATCGCCTGCTTCACTTGAAGCGGAGTATATTCTCCAATCGGCAGGCCCTTCTGCTCCGCAGCCAGCATCAGCACGCCGCGCGCCTGACCAACGGTTAAAGCCGTCGTAACATTGCGGTTGAAAAACAACTTCTCTATCGCCACCGCATCAGGCTTGTATTTATCTATCAGTTGAACTGCCGCTTCATAGATTTGCTTCAGGCGCTGGGCGTCAGCCGTATGGGCTTCCGTTTGGATCGAGCCGTATTGGACCGGCACCAGCCTATGTCCTTGTTTATCTATAAATCCGAAACCGACAATGGCGATCCCGGGATCAATGCCTAAAATCCGCACCTTTGCGCAACTCCCCTGCTCTGCTCTTTTCGCCGCTTTTCCAATAAGCGAACATATGTATTCCATTGCCATTATATCAGATAATGAGAGGGATGAATACGCCGTGCGGCAAAACGTTCAGTAAGCCGAAAAAGTTCTGGAGGCTTGAATGAAACCGGCGGATTAGCAACAAATAAACGAAGATTATTCTCTTCTTCCTTCCGAAACGCGCCCTCCGATAAAGCGGTCCGCGTCTTGGTCGGCTTTGCTCTGATTACAGTCGTAGCAGGAACAAACGCAGTTGACAGGCGTGGTATGGCCGCCCTTGGATTTCGGCACGATGTGATCGATCGTATCGCCGATTTTACCGCAGT
This sequence comes from Paenibacillus sp. Pae15, assembly GCF_024519685.1. Lineage (NCBI taxonomy): Bacteria > Bacillati > Bacillota > Bacilli > Caryophanales > Paenibacillaceae > Paenibacillus > Paenibacillus sp. Pae15. The sequence goes on from NZ_JALJRM010000034.1 coordinate 49,701, forward strand.
AGTAGCAGGTGTATCTATCCCGCTGCAGGATCATTTTGCGGAAATCGTCGTTGCTGTACAGTCTCCGGATCATGTAGGGATTCAAGACAACTGCAGCCCGCTGCTCCACGAGCAGCACCGCCAAGCTCCAATCGATGTCCTGAATCCACCGCTTGCCGTTATTGCTTTTTCCTCTCATCCGGATGATGCCCTGCCGGTCCCGCCGAAGCAGCTTTGCCGCGCCTTCTTTGCTTGAAGGAGGCGGAGCAGGAGGGGCTAACCGTCTCGCCGGCGTCTCCATCGTTTCCGCAGCACCGGCATGCGTCGGCTCCTTCACGCCAAGCGCTTCGATATCCGAAAGCTTCGGCTTTGCTTTCTTTCTCGCACACTTGCGGCAAATATTTTTTCTTGCCCCGTTCCGAGATCTTCTGGAGCCTTTGGTGGGAAACTGAAGATAATATTTCGTTTGTCCGCACCGGCTGCAAGGCTTGTGCAGCAGGCAATGCGCGCCCGGTTGCATAGCCGCCCTCCTCTCCTTTGGATCGCCTTCTTCCCTAATCCTGACATTTTTCAATTATATCAGATTTGCTTCCGGAGCAACCACAGCTTTCATAAAGATCTCCGCACAGCAAAAAAAGGGCGGCCACAGCCATCCCTCCGGTTATATAGTCCACTGGTCGTGAATGATCCCGACCAATTGCCAAATGTTATTGTTTTTTTCAAAAACGAGCCGCAGACTCCTCCAGTCAAGGCCCTCAAACTGCGCCTCGAAGCCCTCAAAATGGAACTCGACAAACGAGTACCGGTCCGGGGGATACACTTCCGTGAGATTGGAACGCGTCGTGCCTTGCCCGATCTGCCGATTGACAGCGGTTTGGTGCGCTTTTGCAAAATCCGCGTCATAAATAAATTTGGCATAGTAATCAGCAAAAGTCAGTCGGATCGGTTCGCCCGATCCGTCGTAAACGCCCCACTCATAAATGGTTTTGACGGTAAATAGCTCCTTGAGCTGCTCCGGCTTGAACACAAGATCATTCCGGGTGTCGACAAACCCGTAAGGCGAAAACCGGATTCCCTTGTCCGGGAGCGCCAAACCGGACAAGAGCTTCAGATTCTTTTCCTTCAGCGCTTGAACGGCTTTGCGGGCTTGTTCCGCCACATCCGATGCTTGCCCCTCTTTATTTGGAGCATCGGCATCAGTCGGCTGCGCTGCCGGGTTTTCCGGGGAAGGCGGGACATGGCCAGGCGCTTTCGGAGTGCAGGCCGAAAGAACAAGCAGACCGGCCGCAAGCAGACCAAGTAATACGGCTCGTTTCATCACGCCATCCCCTTCCAATCCAAGTGTCGGATGAAGCGTCTCATCCTTACCTAAATAAACGCAACTTCCCGTGGAAAGGTTGCAGCACGGCATTGATTTGCAGTCCTGCCCGACCGGCTAACGATTGGATGATTTTTGCAGCACATTCTCCGTCTCTTCCATCGCGTAATCGCTCAAAGTCGAGAGCACGCTGTTGTAATCATCCAGATCTCTTACCCGGATTCCGCGATACAGCTGCTTCACCGTTTCCCGCGGAAGACTGCTTTCCAAGTGCTCAATGTTTAGCTGGAAAAACGTCCGGATTATACTTTCCCCGCCGGATCCAGGCACGCCCTCGAACAGAGAAAGATTCCCTTTTGTATCCAGTCCGAAGTAGGCGTTTTCTTTACACTGTGGAGACAAGTCGTCCACCGTTTCCGTAAAATAGACTTTGTTTCCTTCATCCAAGCTGACCTTATAGGACGGATGTGTCCGGTGATAGGCCAATATATCCGTCGAACTCATCATACCGAGCCGTTGAAACTCCTCGCCGCATACATAAGCTTTTTTCATGTAGGCCTCCCTTTGGCCGTCCATTCCCGCCACCATCTTAAGGACCTCATCCTCCGGCTGCCTAAATTCCTTCATGTTCCGGCCGAATACTGCTTGTTCCTGCTCTTTCCAAGCCGCAGGTCCCGCCAACCGGTCACTGAACAGCCAGAAGCCGGCGGCAAGTGTGCCTGCCACAAACAGAAAACCCGCCAAATTCATCCAACGGCGCCTGACACGCAGCTTTTTTTTCAATTGTTTTTTAAACTGGTTCCAGAAGCTGAGCAAATTCATTCGATCCCCTTCTGTCTTTAAATGCTGGATTGTTTTTACTATTTTTCCCGTAAGGATCGACTCTTATACTATTTGGATGTATACTTAGGACGAAACCAGCAACTAACACACTGAAAGGAAGGATCCGTTCCCGATGCAACCGGTCATGAAAGAAATTTGGGCCTGGGTTCGCTCTCTTGCCGCCGCATTCGTGCTGACGATTTTGATCGGTTTGTTTGTATTCCAACCGACGAAAGTACTGGGCCATTCCATGGATCCCACTCTGCATAACGAACAGCGTATTTATGTATCCAAGCTGTCGCATACGTTTGGTTACCAGCCCGATTACGGCGACATTGTTATCATAGACAGCAGGGTCGACCGTGTGCGTTCCTTCAAGGACGATGTGCTCGAGCATCCGCTGCTTCGTTGGATTCGCGGGGATAACGGTCCGAACATGTATGTGAAGCGTGTCATCGGTAAGCCCGGAGACGTGCTCGAGCTCAAAAACAGCAAGCTGTACCGAAACGGCGAGTTGCTGGAAGAGCCGTATTTGAAAGAAGCCATGCAGCCTGAGCCCAATCGGAAGTGGACTGTGCCGGAAGGAAATATTTTCGTGATGGGAGACAATCGCAATCACAGTAAGGACAGCCGCGAGATCGGCTTCATTCCGTTCAGTCATATTTTGGGCATAAAAATCTGAATCTGGCCCCCCAGCGGATGACGGCTGTTCAGATCATTGAACAGGGATTCAAAACAAGGGGCCGTCCCATAAGTAGTTTTTAACTGCGCAGGGACGGCCCTGTTTTCTTAACTTCTCGTTTCCATACAGAAAAAAAGGTCGAGTAGGGGGCTATACGTACTCTCTTACTCGACCTTTTTGGTTCATCGCCGCCCACTTTAATAAATTATGGGCAAGGGAAAGCCACCCGACCTCCAGGCTCACTTTGGGCAAGCCGCGAAGCAGGAAACGCCGGAAGTTCCGGTTGTTTTTCATTTGTCCAAACACACTCTCCGGTTCGATCATACGTCGAACCGACATCGCGTAGCCTTCCTCACTTCGCAGCTTTTCCCGCGTGCTCTCATAACGAAAGTCCAGCGTTTGTCCGCCTGGACATTGTCCACGTATCGGTTTCGTCGTCGTAGTGCCAGTTGTCGATTTTGCTTATGTCCGTTTGCCATTTCTTCGATTTCTCTTTGTGGTAGGTGCTGTATTTGACAATGGCCTGAACTTCTTCTTGTTCCAAATAGGCGTAGTTTTCTTCTCCGCCATATCCTGCATCGGCATCCATGTTATATTGAATGTACAAAAGAAGCCCTCCTTTGAATGGTTGCTCGTCACTTCTATTTTACCAAGGTTTGGCTTCTTTTTGTTTTGGCTCTGTTATATTTCAATGTTGATAATTATATCAAAATAAAGGAAACCCCTAGGCATTAGGTTTCCTACAACATTCCCCAGAATAAATTTGTTTGAGCAGTTACAAAGTAAAGAAGCAATCCTATGGTAGTCACTTTGCTTATCTGTTTTGGAGACTGATATAAAACAAAAATCGTGGCTATCCAGAGCAACAATTCCAAAGTGTTTAAAATATCAAAATACCAAAACCCAAATGCAAAAGTCTGTCTTGAAATAAACATAATTATTATAGATGAAATAGAAATAGCAATTATACCTTTCCCTTTTGCATACCAACATACAAAAGCCAAAAATGGCGAGATAATAGTCATGATAATCCAAATCATCATATATGATTTAGGAAAAAAACCAGCTATCAAAATAGTATAAAGATAATAGCTACCTACCATGCCTACAAAAAACAAAAAAACATTTATAGCAGACCTAATAGGTGATTTGCAATACACAGATATTAGCACCGCAAGGAAAATCCAAACCCCCATACGAGAAAAGAAGTTCCTTAAATCCAACGTTTCAAGAAAATATGGTAATAAATTACTGGCGGTTTCATCAAGTAACTTTGAAATTATGCCTAAAATAATCCCTGCGATAAATATTAAAGTCGAATATAAAAATTTTCTTGATAGCGATATATTTATTGGTCTTCGAATTTCATTCAAGAAGTCTTTCATTTATACCCTCCCAAATATAAATAATCATTATTCACATTTATCTGCTAATGGATATTCATCCTCTGATTTTTGTTTTATTTTCTGGAACATTAATACGTCTAATTATATTTTACAGCAGGAGAACATTCCTATTGTGACTTCTTGTTGAGCAAATCCGCTTCGTTAATTGAATAAGGATTACACATTGAATTTTGATAGCCTCAAACTGTCGTAAGTGTCAGTCATTTCATATACAAATGATGTTAATAGAAATTCTTTAATATGCTGATTAGTGCTTTCGTTACTACGACTATCTACAAACAAGAACCACGCAAGGTAGTTGTCAAGATACTTTGTAGCCACACCTTTAAAGCGGTCTATCCATTGTTTCATACGAGAATGGAGACCATTTACATTCTGGATGTGATACAAACCTTTAATAACGTGCTTACCGTCATTTGATTTAATTCGGTAATGCTCTAAACCTTTTTCTTTTGCATAGGTTTTGTAAGCTCTCCAAGCATCAGTAACGAGTACATTATCAGAAGTTAGTTTAGAACCAATCATATTATCAACCTTAGTTTTCACTGTTTTTCGCAAGAGAAAAATGCTAATTTCGGCAGCGAAAAATGCCGACAGACACTTGCCAGTAGAATCATCAACCCGGAATTCGTTCCATCGCCTGTTTCAGACGGAAACTATCTCCGGTAAACGAGAGAATGTGAGCGTGGTGTACAAGCCGGTCCACCAGCGCTGACGTCAATTTCGTGTCCCCA